>NZ_JANSIZ010000052.1:0-20033 GCF_047462315.1 Synechococcus sp. H60.2
CCCCCCTTATCTCCTGAGTTGGCGGTAGCCCCATCCCCCACCCTGCGGCCTGCTTCTCCCTCTCCCCAACTGCTGCGCCCCTCGCCGCCACCAGCACTTACACCACCTCCCCCACCTCGGCAAGTGGCTGCCAGCGGGCAGGTTGCCATGCAGGTGCTCTCAGTTCGCCGCGAGGGAGGGCAAGTGGTTTTGAACGTGGCGATGCAGAACAATTCGGCAGAGACGGTGCGCTTTCTCTACAGCTTCCTGAACGTTACTGACGACACCGGACGGTCAATCAACGCCCTCACCCAAGGCCTGCCTGGGGAGTTGCCTCCCAACAGCCAAGTCTTCCAGGGAACTGTCCGCATCCCCGCCTCCAGCTTGGCCGGATCCCGGTCTTTGTCCTTGAGCCTGGCCGATTATCCCAGCCGCCGCCACCGAGTCGGCGTGAGCGGGATCCCGGTGCCGCAATAGCCCTGTCTGGAGACTGCTGGTACGATCGATGCAAAGCGGAGTTGAGAAGCGGTGCCCAGCCCAGCCTTTGAGCGCCCTGAGCAGATTCGGGAGCTCTTCGACCGCATTGCCCCCCACTACGATGCCCTCAACCAAACCCTGAGCCTGGGCCTGCATCAGGTTTGGAAGCGCATGGCTGTGCGCTGGTCGCGCGCCGGCCCTGGCGGGCACGTGTTGGATCTCTGCTGCGGCACTGGCGACCTGGCGCTACAACTGGCCCGCCGGGTGGGACGAAGGGGACATGTGGTCGGCCTGGATTTCTCCCCGGCCATGCTGGATATTGCTCGGCGGCGCTCCCGTCTTTTTCCCGGCTACTTCCTCGAGTGGGTGTTGGGAGACGCCCTGGCCTTGCCTTTTTCCGACGACAGTTTTGATGCCATTACGATGGGCTATGGCCTGCGCAACGTAACCGATATCCCGCAGGCGTTGCGAGAGATTTGCCGGGTGCTCAAGCCCGGCTGTCGCGCCGCTATTTTGGACTTTCATCGCCCCACAGGGATCCCGTTTCTTGCTCACTTTCAGCGCTGGTACCTGAACACCCAGGTCGTTGCCCAGGCCCAAACCCTGGGACTGGGATCTGAATATGCCTACCTCGATCCCAGTTTGGACGGCTTCCCCTCTGGCGAAGAGCAGCGGCAAATGGCCTTGCAGGCAGGATTTTCTACTGCCAAGTTTTACCCCCTAGCCGGTGGCATGATGGGAGTGCTGGTGGTTGCAAGATGATCCAAACGGCTTCTCCCCTCGCTCCTTAGACCCCCCTCTTCCTTTGGGAGAGGGGCTGGGGGTGAGGGGGTCACCAGCAGTGCAGAGCGCCTGGCCAGCGTCTCAAACCGGTTGAAGAGGCAGCTTAGGATGCGGCCTCCGAGGAGACGCAGCGGACTTGGCCAAAAGGGGCTTGGCGGCTAGGGAGCAACATAGCGATCCTGGGAGAGGAGCTTGTTGCCGCGATAGACGCTCACCTGCAAATGCTGGGGATCCAGCCGCTGCTGCTCCACGTGAATGGGGGGGATCTGGAGGGCGTGGCGGGATCCCCGTCCCAGCACCGACACGATGAGATTTTGGCCGCGGATCTGAAGGCGCAGGCGCACCGGCCAAGGGAAGGGGTTGCGCAGCTTGAGGTCGGCCAAGCCGTACCAAACGGTCGCATCCAGGCCGGGGGGTACCGACTCCACGGGGCGGTAATGGGGGTGCCTTTCCACCACCTCCAGCCCCGCCAGCAAAGCCGCGTTGTATAGGCTGGAGGAGACTTGACAGATCCCGCCCCCAACCGAATCCAGGGTTTCGGCCACCATGAATACCGGCGCAGGCAGATAGCCCCGCTCGAGGGTGCGCGGCCCTACCACCTGGTTGAAAGAAAAAACTGCCCTTGGCCGAATGTAAACCCCATCCAGGCTTTGGGCAGCCTGGCGAATGTTGTGGAGCTGCGAGGGAGTGCGCTCCTGCAAGGAAGTGGTGTATCGGCTCAGGGGGGTTGGGGTGGGATCCGTCCACCACAGAGCCAGCAGGGCCAGGGCCAACCCCACCGACAAAGCCAATCCCCGCATCTTCCCTTTCACTTTTCCCAAGACACCTTGGCTTTCAAGAGAACCTCACCCTGGGGTTGGCGAGGGACGGCAGCGGCTTGGGCCGTAACCAGCACCTCTTGGGGACGGGCGCCCTCTGGCAGCGGGTGTGGCGGGCGCAAGGCCACAAGCGCGGATCCCTGGGCATCCACCTGAAAGGTGCCGCAGTGGAGGATCTCGCCGTCGTCCAGCTTGAGCCAGAGGTGGTAACGCTCTCCAGGGGCCGGTTGGGGCAGATCCCTTGCCGCCAAGACCACCTCCTGCCACTCTCCTGGGCGCAACAGCAGGTTGGCCGACCCCACCTCTCCCTGCAAGTTCACCAGACGGGATCCCGGCTGTTGCAAGAGATGGGACAATGTCTGCACCGATTCTAGCCGGGCCAGTTGCAGCGCCTGTCGCAGTCGCCAGTTGTCGAAAACCAGCAAAGCCAAGGCCCCTGCCGCCAAGCCCCCTACCCAGCGCCACTCAGCCGTGAGGCGACCGAACCCCAGAGAGGACAGTGCCGGCTGAAGAGGGGTCAGCGCCTCCTCAATGCCCGCCTCTGCCATCACCTTGCCCCGCAAGCTGGCCGGCGGAATCACCCCTGGCAACCCATAGGGCAGCAGATGCAGGGTTTCTTGCAGGGCCTGCAACTCTGCCAGCAACCGCGGGTCTTGGGTTAGGCGTGCCTCCAGGGCGCTTGCCTGTTCAGGAGACAAGTCCCCCAGCAGATAGCCGGCCAGTTCTTCCTGTGCTTCTGATGAAGGGGGCGAGGCGGCTTCAGACCCAGAACTTAACTCCAAGGAGAGCGATTCCCGCAACTTGCAGAGGGCCTGGCGAGTGCGGGCTTTAACCGCCTCCAGCGGGATCCCCCAGTGTTGGGCAATGTCCGCCTGGCTCAACCCCTGGTAGTAGAGCAGCTCGAGAACCTGCCGTTGGCTTTCCGGCAGTTGGCTGAGGGCCTCCTGCACCGCTTGCCGTCGCTCCTCGAGGGAGAGCTGCTCAAAAGGGATCGGAGCACTGCCATCGGCGGCGAGCAGGGGTTGCCAGTGTTTCAAAAAACGTTGATGGCTATCCTGGGAGCGCAGACGCTCAATGGCTCGCGAACGGGTCAACGCACACAAAAAACTGCTCACGGATCCCTGCCGCGGATCATAGTCGGGCTTGTGCCACAGTTCGACAAACACCGCCTGAGTCAGATCTTCCGCCTCGGCCGCATGGCCCAGGATCTTAAGGGCCAGCCCACAGATCAAGCCGGCATAGCGATCGTAGAGTACAGCCAGGGCAACAGAATGCCCTGCTGTGAGCGCTTCCATCAGCTCCACATCGCTGCGGGATGGCCAATCCCTCACCCGCTCGCGCCAGGGAGACGGAGTCCTTGGTTGCTCAGCCATGCTACACCCAGCGTCGTCCCACAGAAACGAAGATAGACCTGATGAAAGCCTATCCCCTCAGCCACGGCGAGCCGCCCACTCCAGCCCCAGCAGAGCCGTGTTCACCAGCAAGGCCAGGGATCCCACCGCTAGAGATCCAGCCCAGATTTTGTCGTAGCGACCGGCCTGGGCAATGCCCTCAAAAAGCAGGGTGCCCAGCCCCCCTGCCCCAAACTTGGCCCCCACCGTGGCAATGGCAATGGCCACAATTGCCGCCAGCCGCAAGCCGGCCAGGGCAACCGGCAGCATCAGGGGTAGCTGCACCTGCCACCACCGCTGCCAGAGGTTCATCCCCAGACCCTTGGCTGCCTCCAGAAGAGCCGGCTCCACTGATTGCAAACCCACGTACAGGTGGCGCACCAAGATCACCTGCGAGTAGAGCACCATCGCCACCACCACCGAGCGGGCATTGAGCCCGAACCAAGGGATCAACAAAATGATTAGAGCCAGGCTGGGCACCGTGTACAGGATGCTGAGGATCCCCATCAGCGGTAGGGCTAGCCAGCGCACGTGGTGAACCAGCAAAGCCAACGGCAGCGCCAGCACCAGCGCAATCCCCAAGGCCGTCGCCACCATTGCTAGGTGCTCTTGGGTAAGCTGCCACACCAAGCCGGGATGGCGGAGAAGGTAGCTCATGCGGATCCCCCCTCCAGCATGGCCAGATGGCGGATGTGATCCAGGGTAACGATGCCGATAGCCCGCCCGTCTTCCCACACCGTGAGAGCCGCCGCCCCCGTGCGCAGCAGCAGCGACAAGGCCCGCCGTAGGGTTTCGTGGGGCTTTACCACCGCCCCCTCCTGGATCTGGTGGTTGTGCGGGATCCGCTCCATCGCCGTTTCCACCCGCAGCACGCTCAGTTGCCGCACCATGTCGTCTGCCCCCAATAGCTCTCTGACAAAGGGGGTGGCCGGCTGGGTGAGCAGTCGAAAGGGAGTATCGAACTGCACCACCCGCCCCTGCTGCATCACCAAGATGCGATCTGCCAGGCGCAGCGCCTCTTCCACGTCGTGGGAGACGAAGAGGATGGTCTTTCTCAGTTGCCGCTGCAGGCGCAGGATCTCATCTTGTAGCTTGCTACGGGTGATGGCGTCGAGGGCCCCAAAGGGTTCGTCCATCAGCAGCAGATCCGGATCCCCGGCCAGCGCCCGCGCCAGCCCCACCCGCTGCTGTTGGCCGCCTGAGAGTTGAGCCGGGTAGCGACGTCGGTATTCTTGGGGGGGCAAGTTGACCAAGCTGAGCAGCTCGTCCACTCGCTCGCGGATGCGCTCCCTTGGCCAGCCCAAAAGTCGCGGCACCACCGCCACATTCTGGGCCACCGTCATGTGGGGAAACAACCCCACCTGCTGGATGACATAGCCGATGCGCTGGCGCAGCGCCGTCACCGGAAAGTGGCGGATATCCTGCCCATCCAGGCGAATCTGTCCTTGGGTGGGCTCCAGCAGCCGGTTCACCATCTTCAGAAGGGTGGTTTTGCCGCAGCCGGAAGGGCCGAGGATGACCACCAACTGGCCTGAGGCCACAGAAAAACTGCACTCCTCCACAGCCGGACGGGAACTGTGGGGGAAGCGCAGCGATACCCGCTCGAATTCAAGGGTGCTCACGCCGGGGCCTCGGGCAACGGCTATTCCTTCAAAATACCGGCCTCCACCAAGAAGGATCTCGCCACCTCTGCCGGCTCCTTGCGCTTGCCGCTCACCTCGTAGTTCAGCCGCTGCATCACCTCGTCCGTCAGCAACGGAGCAAGGGCGTTCAAAGCAGTGGCGATGCCGGGGTTGGCCTCCAGGGTATCTTTGCGCACCACCGGCGCCACCTGGTAAGGGGGGAAAAGCTGCTTGTCGTCCTTGAGCACCACCAGGTCAAAGGCGGCAATTTCCCCGTCAGTGCCAAAGGCCACCGCCACATCCGCCTCCCCATTGACCAAGCCCTGGTAGCGCAGGCCGGGATCCACCGCCTTGTAGGCTTTGAGGCGAAAGTTGCCGTAGACCGCTCGCAGTCCCGGCAGGCCGTCTTCGCGGGCTTGAAACTCCGGCGGCCCGATCATCACCAGCTCGCCTGCTCTGGCCACCATGTCTGAGAGGGTAGTGATGCCCAGCTCCGCCGCTCTGGCGCGGGTCATGGCCAGAGCCTGGGTGTTGTTCATGGGGGCCGGATCCAGCCAAACCAATTGGAACTGGCGCTCGTACTCGCGGGCCACCGTCGCGTATACCTGGGCCGGGTCGCTGCTGCTGGGCAGCTTGAGCACCGTCAGCAGGCCGGTGCCGGTGTACTCCGGGTAGAGATCGATCTCGCCGCTCAGCAGGCCGGCATGGGCCACCGGCGTTCCCCCCAGGTTGAGCTTGCGCTCCACCGCCAACCCCGCCGCCTCCAGAGCCAAGGCGTACATTTCCCCCAAGATAAACTGCTCGGTGAAGTCCTTAGAGCCGACCACAATCGGTTTGGCAAGGCCCGCTTGAGGGGCAAGAACAAGGGCGGCCAGCCCCGAGAGGGCCAGCAGAGCCAGGCGACGAGTGGTTTTGAGCATGGCAAAAGGGATCCCCAACTCGAGACAAGCGGCCCTGCCGAGAGTGTTCCGGCCTGGGCCAGGAAGTTGCGATTGCTAAGGCACCATTAAACCATTATTGTCCCCGATCCGTAACTGCAAGAGCGACAGCGGCACTACCGGCATTGCCCCGCCCCAGAGCCTCAACCCCATCCCATTAGCCTCTGCCGGGGGCCGGGAACGATCCGGTGACGGCCCGGATCTTCTGCCGCCGCCCAGCTCGCTCGATCTCCAGCTCCAGGGTGCTGCCCACCTCGGTGCGCTCCACCTCCTGTTGCACTTGGTCGGCGGTGGTGACGGCGCGGCCATTGATGGCAAGAATGATGTCTCCGGCGCGCAGGCCCGCCCGCTCTGCCGGGGATCCCTGGATCACCTCGCCGATGAGCACCCCCTGATCCACCGTCACGAAAATGCGGCTGTTGGGATCCTGGTTGAGACGTTCCTTCAGGTCGGGGGTGAGGGTGAGCATACGGATGCCCAGGTAGGGGTGATCCACCTTGCCGCGGGCGATCAACTGGTTGGCCACCCGCTGGGCTGTCTCGATGGGAATGGCAAAGCCCAGCCCTTGCGCCCCTTGGATGATAGCCGTGTTCACCCCGATCACCTCCCCTTGAGCATTGAGCAGGGGGCCGCCTGAGTTGCCGGGGTTGATGGCCGCATCCGTCTGGATAAAAGACACCCGCTTGTCGGGCACGCGGATCTCGCCGCTGGAGCGGCCCAAAGCGCTGATGATCCCAGCGGTTACGGTGTTGTCCAGCCCCAGGGGGTTGCCGATGGCAATGGCCCACTGGCCCGGCTCCAGCAGTTCGGAGCGGCCCAGCTTCACCGTCGGCAGGTTCTGGGCCTCGATCTTCACCACCGCAATGTCCGTCACCGGATCGGTGCCAATTACTTTGCCGTCAAAGCTGCGGGTATCCTTGAGCGTCACCGTCACCTTGTCGGATCCCTCGACCACATGGGCGTTGGTGATGATCTGGCCGTCCGGGCTGATGATAAAGCCGGAGCCAGTGCCCTGTTGCCGCCGTTGGCGGGGGATGGAAGGGATCGCTTGGCCAAAGAAATCCCGGAAGAAGGGATCGCTAAAGAACTCCTCTGGAAAAGCGCCCGGAACGCGCACCGTCCGCTCGGAGTCGATGCGCACCACCGCCGGCCCCACCTTTTGCGCCACCTCGGCGATAAAATTCAGGTTCAGTTGGGGCGGGGTTGCCGTCGTTTGCGCAGATACTCCGTTGCTTCCCATGAGAGCTGCTCCTAGCCCAATGCCCAAGAGCACCAGCAGCAGCGGCGAGAGAAGAGACTTAAGAACGGCCAAAGGCTCAAAAAAGGAACGAACTCCGTCCTGCTGATGCAAACGGGCAGGTTGAGCAGAAGCTTCTGAACTGGGAGAAGGTTGGCCCGGCATGGATGTGCTGCGCTTCATAGCTACCTGAGTCAGGGAAGAGAAGAGCTGGGAGCGCAGAAATACCTTGGCCCCCTGCGAAACCTAGGGCCTAATCTAGCATGGACAGCAGGGATCCCAAGGCGGCAGCTGCGGCGCTTTTCCGTACTTCCATCTGGGTTGAAGAGCAGCGGAATCTGCTTGCCTGGAGTAGCCACCCTATATCCAACTGGCTTTGATGGGGATAGAAGGCCAGACAGGGATGTTGTCCCCAGCTTTGGCCGGCTTACAGCTAACGTAGAAGTGGTAGATCGGGGGTAAGACCATGACCAACCCAGCCCGTCGTCTGTTGGCTCCTCTACTCGCCGGTTTTCTCTGGCTACCGGCAGCCACCCCGGTTTTGGCGCAAAGGGATCCCTTGCCGCCACCGCCCCCCGACCAGGGATGGCGCCCGGTGAACCCCCTTCCCCCTGATGAGCCAAGCCAGCCCTTTCAACTGCAAACCACCTTGCTGTTGCGCTCTGGGGATCTCATCCAAGCCGTGCATCGCTCTCCGGAAGCCCTCTTGATTGCCCCTGGCGAAACCCGCGCCGTCAGCCTTAGCCTGGAGACTCCCCTGCGGGATATCTACGGCAACATGGTCGTGCCGGCGGGAGCTATCCTAGAAGGCCAATTCCAGCCGGTGAGCGGCGGCACCCAGTTTGTCTCGCGGGCCTTGATCTTCAACGGCCAATCTTATCCTCTCTACGCCCAAAGCCAGGTAATCCCGCTGCGCAAGGATCCCCGCCACACTTCTGCAGAGGCAGTTGTGCAGGATGCCCTGATCGGGGCGGCGGCAGGGGCGATCTTGGGCGGCCTGTTTGGCGACCGGGTGATCTCGACGGAGAAGGTGCTAGGTGGAGCGGCAGCGGGGGCCGTGATCGGCAATGTGACGGCGCCGGAGGTGGCGGTGATCGATCCCAACGCCAACTTGACCCTGACCGTCACTCAGGACTTTCAGCCCTATCTGCCCTAGCGACACCTGAAAAGCGCAACTTAACTTTAACTCCCTAGGGCCGATCGCCATCCCTTGCCACACTGCCCGCCCTCAAGCTATTGCCCACTCCGCAAAGCTAAGCAGGGGTGGGTTGCTCTGCGGCCACCTGGGGCTATTCCGGCTGGCCCAGCAGGGACTGTTTTACGCTTATTGACAAACGTCCCCCTTGCCGGACAGCCGCTGCAGGAGTTGACGGGAAGGGAGCGCTCCTTTCCTGGGAGGCATTTTAAGAAGTGTGAAGATCTGAGATGGCAGACGGCAAGCATGTCGGAAAATAGCTTGCGGGTATGCTCGTCATACTCTTTAAAAAAATTGACTTGAGGATGGATGTCCATGAGTGTTGTCACGAAATCGATTGTGAATGCGGATGCAGAAGCCCGCTACCTCAGTCCGGGGGAGCTGGATCGGATCAAGTCCTTTGTTACCTCCGGCGAGAAGCGGCTGCGCATCGCTCAAGTCTTGACTGAGTCTCGCGAGCGCATCGTCAAACAAGCTGCCGATCAACTCTTCCAGAAGCGTCCTGACATCGTCTCCCCAGGTGGCAATGCTTACGGAGAGGAGATGACGGCAACTTGCCTGCGGGACATGGACTACTACCTGCGCCTGATCACCTACGGGATCGTTGCCGGCGATGTCACCCCGATTGAGGAGATTGGCTTGGTGGGGGTGCGGGAGATGTACAACTCTTTGGGCACGCCTATTCCGGCGGTGGCCGAGAGCATTCGCCAAATGAAGCAGGTGGCCATGGGCCTGTTGTCTCCTGAGGACGCGGCTGAGGCCGGTTACTACTTTGACTTTGTGGTGGGGGCAATGAGCTAATCCCTACATTGTTCTAACCGCGCAACTGTTTAACGTTCACCGATTTGGATTTAGGAAGCTCATCATGCAAGACGCGATTACTGCTGTGATCAATAGCTACGATGTCCAAGGCAAGTATCTCGACAGCTCGGCCATGGACAAGTTGAAGGCTTTCTTCGCCACGGGCGAGCTGCGGGTGCGAGCGGCTGCTACAATCGCGGCCAACGCCTCCACCATTGTTAAAGATGCGGCGGCCAAGGCGTTGCTCTACTCCGACCTCACCCGTCCCGGTGGTAACATGTACACCACCCGTCGCTATGCCGCTTGCATCCGCGACATGGACTACTACCTGCGCTACGCTACCTACGCCATGTTGGCTGGGGATCCCTCCATCCTCGACGAGCGGGTGCTCAACGGCCTCAAAGAGACCTATAACTCGCTGGGAGTGCCGATTGGGGCCACCATTCAGGCCATTCAAGCCATGAAAGAAGTAACCGCTGCCCTGGTGGGGCCTGAAGCCGGCAAGGAAATGGGTGTGTACTTCGACTACATCTGCTCTGGCCTGAGCTAACTGCCAGCGTCATTGCCTTGGCGTGAGGTTCATTGTCTAACGAGCATGACAGGCGATTTGCCGCAGGGATCTGGTGTGCTAACTGGGGTACGCGAGCTTTCTGAGGTGAGTCGCCTGTTTTGCTGGTCAAGTCAGTTACTTTGCTGTCAACAGGGATCCTTTATCATGCGCCTGTTTAAGATCACGGCCTGTGTGCCCAGCCAAACCCGCATTCGCACCCAGCGGGAGCTGCAAAATACCTACTTCACGAAGCTGGTGCCCTACGACAACTGGTTTCGGGAGCAACAGCGTATCCAAAAGTCGGGTGGCCGTATCCTGAAGGTGGAGCTGGTTGCCGGCAAGCCTGGGATAGACGTAGGACTGCTGTAGTTCCCCTGCCTGTTTGCTGTTTCTCCTCCATACTGAGAATACCCCCAGCCAGATCCGACATGCCCAGCCTCAGGAGGTTTGCCCTTGAAGTTGGGCTAGCGGATCTGATTGTTTTAGGGGGGGGAGGAGCTATGTCGTCTGACGTGCCAATCCGACTTGAGCCGATCATCGTGGCTCGCGACCTGAGCAAGGTTTACCCGGTAGCCATTAAGGAAGCGGGGGTGGTCGGTACGTTGCGCCACTTTTTTCGCCGTACCTATCACTACATCGCAGCGGTGCAATCCATGAGCTTCCAGATTCAGCCGGGGGAGGTGGTGGGTTTTTTGGGGCCGAACGGGGCAGGCAAGACCACTACCCTCAAGATGCTGGCGGGTCTCATCTACCCTTCCGGGGGCACGCTGCAGGTGGTCGGCCACGTGCCCTACCGGCGCGAGCCATCTTTTTTGCGGCAGATCACCCTGGTGATGGGGCAGAAGCAGCAGCTCATCTGGGATCTACCGGCCATAGATTCTCTGCGGATTAACGCTGCCGTTTATGAGATCCCGGAAAAGGAGTTTCGCGAGCGAGTGGGGGAGTTGGCGGAGCTGCTCGACCTGCAGGGCAAGCTGAAGCAGCCAGTGCGCAAGCTTTCTCTGGGGGAGCGGATGAAGGCGGAACTGCTGGCGGCCCTGATCCACCGCCCGCAGATCTTGTTTTTGGATGAGCCGACCTTGGGGTTGGATGTTAACGCTCAGGCCGCCGTGCGGCAATTTCTGCGGGACTACAACCGCCGCTACGGGGCAACAGTCTTGTTGACCAGCCACTACATGGCCGACATTACGGCGCTCTGTGAACGGGTGCTGGTGATCAGCGCCGGGCAACTCATTTACGATGGCGGCCTCGAGGAGCTGCGGCAGCGCTTTGCCCCCTATCGCGAGGTGAAGCTGGAATTGGCTCGCCCCTGCCCCCTCGCCCAATTGCAAGTCTATGGAGAGCTGCGCAGCGAGGGGGATCCCGGCAGCAGCTGTGAGGTGCGGCTGTGGGTGCGGCGGGAACACCTCACCCAGACGGTTGCCCAGCTCCTGGCGGATCTGGAGGTGCTGGACTTGACGGTAACAGACCCGCCGATCGAGGAAGTAATCAGGCGGGTGTTTGCGGAAGGGATCCCTGCAGCCCGCTCCTAGAGGAGCACTCCTGGCGGCAGCCCATCAGATCTTCTGGGTGGCAGCCTGCCGTTGCTCAGCCGTCGAGCGGGCCGCGTGCAGAGCGGCGTAAAGCTTATTGAGGGCGTTCATATAGGCTTGGGCTGAGGCAACGATGATGTCCGTATTGGCGGCGTGGCCAGAGAAGACGCGATCCTCGTGACGCAGGCGAATGGTGACTTCCCCCATGGCGTCGATGCCGGCGGTAACCGACTGGACGGAAAACTCGATTAACTTATTGGGGATGTTGACGATGCGGTTGATGGCTTTGTACACCGCGTCCACCGGACCTGTGCCCACGGCGGCGTCCACCCGCTCTTCACCCTCAGGGGTGATCAGGCGCACGGTGGCGGTGGGAGCCTCGTGGTTGCCGCACACCACTTGCACGTGCTCCAGGCGGTAGAGATCGGGTACCGGGCGGGTCTCGTCGTTGACGATTGCCTCCAGATCCAGGTCGGTGATCTCTTTCTTCTTGTCCGCCAGCTCTTTGAAGCGCAGGAAGGCTTTGTTCAAATCCTGCTCTGAGAGCTCGAAGCCCAACTCCCGGAGGCGGGTACGGAAGGCGTTGCGGCCCGAGTGTTTGCCCAGCACCAGCGTGCTCGATTGCAAGCCGATGGTCTGGGCGTCCATAATCTCGTAGGTCTGGCGGTTTTTGAGCATGCCGTCTTGGTGGATGCCCGATTCGTGGGCAAAGGCGTTGGCACCGACAATGGCCTTGTTGGGCTGCACCAACATGCCGGTGAGGTTGGAGACCAGGCGGGAGGTGCGGTAGATCTCCTGGGTTTTGATGTGGGTGAGGGGTTTTTCCGAGTCCACCGGCAGGCCAAAGTAGGGGTTGAAGTAACTGCGGCGCACGTGCAGGGCCATCACCAACTCTTCCAGCGCCGCGTTGCCGGCCCGCTCGCCGATGCCGTTGATGGTCACTTCCACTTGCCGTGCCCCCTGCTTGATCGCCTCCAGAAAGTTGGCTACTGAGACTCCCAGGTCGTCGTGGCCGTGAACCGAGATAATGGCCTGCTTGATGTTGGGCACATTCTCGCGGATGCCCTTGATCAGTTGGCCGAACTCCTCAGGCATGACATAGCCGACGGTGTCCGGGATGTTGATGGTTTTGGCGCCGGCCCGAATGGCTGCCTCGATCACCTGGTAGAGAAACTCCGGATCGGAACGGGTGGCGTCCATCATGGAGAACTCCACATCGTCCACGAAGGACTTGGCGTAGGCCACCATCTCTTCGGCAATTTGCAGCACTTCGGCGCGGGTCTTGCGCAACTGGTACTTGAGGTGAATGTCCGAGGTGGAGATAAAGGTGTGGATACGGGGCTTGGCGGCGGGTTTAAGAGCTTCGGCTGCCGCTTCGATGTCGGCCTTGAGGGCGCGGGCCAGGCTGCAAATGACAGGGCCGTCGGGGGTGCCCACCTGCTCGGCCACCTTCTGCACCGCCTCGAAGTCCCCGGGGCTGGCATAGGCAAACCCAGCTTCAATGATATCGACCCCCAGCCGGGCCAGTTGCCGGGCGATGGCCAGCTTCTCTTCGGTGTTCAGCGTGGCGCCGGGACACTGCTCCCCGTCGCGCAGGGTGGTGTCGAAAATGAGCACGTGATCCAGAGCTTGGCCATCAAATGTGGAAACCGCCGCAGCATCCATAATCTTTTCGGACAACGAAACAGCGCTTTTTATTTTGACATCTTATTCTGGCACTGCTGGATGGAGTTTTGGATCGGGTTTGGAAGAGAGCTGGCGGGCTTCTGTCGGAGTGGCTGTAGGTCTTGCCATCTTTCTCTCGGGGGCGGAAGAGGTTGTGGGAAGGCGGATCCCGAAGGCTCAGGTCAGCAGGTGTTCGTATTCTCTCTCATCAGGTGGGCCAGGTGGATCTGGCGCAGGGTGGGGCCGACGTAGCCAATGCAATCCAAGTAGGCCCTGATTTGGGCAGGGGTCAGCGGCTCTAGCATCAGCACAGGCGCCCCTTAGGTTGGCTTCGAGCGAGCATCTGGCCTATACCCTGGCCTTGCTGCGGATCCCTGGCCAGAGCCAGAAAAACAGTTTTTGGCGACGCCCCAACTCTCTACCACCAAAGAACAAAGCAAAAAGAGAATGCTACGATAGCGGCAAGAAAAAAAGAAGGCGAAGCGTTACATGGCAGAATATACTCGGTCGATTTCCTTTTACGGGCGGGAAATTGACATCAATATTGGGTTGATGGCTCCCCAGGCAGGTTGCGGAGTCTGGTTAACTTCTGGGGAAACTTCGGTCTTGGTTACGGCTACGCGACAACCCGGCCGGGCCGGTGTCGATTTCTTGCCTTTGCTGGTGGACTATGAGGAGCGGCTCTACGCTGCCGGGCGGATCCCAGGAGGCTACTTGCGGCGGGAAGGTCGGCCACCGGAGCGGGCCACCCTGATCTCTCGTCTTATAGACCGGCCCCTGCGGCCTTTGTTCCCAGAATGGCTGCGGGACGATGTGCAAATCGTGGCCACTACCCTCTCGGTGGACGACAAGGTGCCGCCCGATGTGTTGTGTATTTTGGGGGCCTCGCTGGCCATCCATGGTGCTCGCATCCCCTTCAACGGCCCGGTGGCGGCGGTGCGGGTTGGCTTGGTTAAAGATGAGTTCATCCTCAACCCCACCTATGCCGAAATCGAGGCCGGCGATCTGGATTTGGTGGTGGCTGGCTGTGCTGACGGCGTGATCATGGTGGAGGCCGGCGCCAACCAACTGCCGGAAAAGGACGTAGTCGAGGCCATTGAGTTCGGTTTCGAGGCCGTTCAAGAGCTGCTCAAGGCCCAACAGCAAGTTTTTGCCGATCTCAACATCACCCCTGTGGAGCTGCCCCCGCCCCCCCAAAACGAGGAGCTGATTGCCTTTGTGGCGGAACACGCCCAGGAGAGCATTCGCTCCATCCTTAGGCAGTTCCTAGACAAGACCAGCCGCGAGCAACAACTGGAGGCGATCAAGGCCAAGCTGGAGGCCCAGATCCAGGAACGGCCAGAGGGGGATCCCTTGCGGCTCTACCTCCTGGAAAATCCTAAGGAATTGGACAACCAGTTCAAGGCTTTGACCAAAAAGCTGATGCGCCAGCAGATCTTGCAGGAGGGGGTGCGGGTAGATGGGCGCAAGCTAGACGAGGTGCGGCCAGTCTCTTGCCGGGTAGGCTTGATCCCGCGGGTACACGGCAGCGCTCTGTTCAACCGCGGCCTCACCCAAATTCTTTCCATCACCACCCTAGGTACCCCTGGCGATGCCCAGGAGTTGGACGATCTGCACCCGGTGGACGAAAAGCGCTACATGCACCACTACAACTTCCCCGGCTTTTCCGTGGGAGAAGTGCGGCCCTCACGCTCGCCAGGACGGCGGGAAATTGGACATGGGGCGCTGGCGGAGCGGGCCTTGGTGCCGGTGCTGCCCAAGGAAGAGGAGTTTCCCTACGTGGTGCGGGTGGTGTCGGAGGTGCTCTCCTCCAATGGCTCCACCTCGATGGGATCCGTCTGTGGCTCTACTCTGTCCTTGATGGATGCCGGGGTGCCGATCAAAGCGCCGGTCAGCGGTGTAGCCATGGGTCTAATTAAGGAAGGGGACGAGGTGCGCATCCTCACCGACATCCAGGGCATCGAGGACTTTTTGGGGGATATGGACTTCAAGGTGGCCGGCACGCGGGCCGGGATCACCGCTTTGCAGATGGACATGAAAATTACCGGCATCACCGTGGATGTGGTGGAGAAAGCCATCCTGCAGGCTAAGGCCGGGCGTGACTATATCCTCGACAAGATGCTGGAGGTTCTCCCAGCACCTCGACCCCAGTTGGCCAAAACGGCTCCCCGTCTGCTCACGTTCAAGGTGGATCCGGAAGATATCGGCAAGATCATCGGCCCTGGCGGCAAAATGGTGCGTAGCATCACGGAAGCGACAGGAGCCAAGGTGGACATCAGCGACGATGGCACGATCACCGTATCCTCCTCGGTAGGCGGCCAGGCAGAAGCGGCGCGGGCGATGATCGAAAACCTAGTGCGGCGGGTAGAAGAGGGGCAGGTGTACCTGGGCAAGGTGACCCGCATCATCCCCATCGGCGCCTTTGTGGAGTTCTTGCCCGGCAAAGAGGGCATGATCCACATCTCGCAACTGGCGGAGTACCGCGTTACCCGGGTAGAAGATGAGGTGGCTGTGGAGGATGAGGTGGTGGTCAAGGTGCGCAGCATCGACCACAAGGGCCGCGTTAACCTCACCCGTCTCGGCATTAGTCCCGAGGAGGCGGCACGGGTGCGCAACCATCACCCCTGAAGTTGCGGTCTTTCCCCAGCAACTGGGTGGGCAAGGGATCCTCTCGCCGGCCGTTGTCGGCGGCCAAGATGGCAGAGGAGGCACTCTTCAACTTGTTGGCCTCAACAGCCCCCTATGCCGAATCTCGCTGCTCCCCTTCTCGCTGGCCAAGGGCGTGATCCTCAAAAGCAACTGTCTCCCTCTCGGCGGCGACTGGGCTGGGCCTTGGCTTGGGGCCTAGGGTGGGCCACCTTGCTCAACCTTTCTGCCCAGCACCCTTTGTTGCTGCGGCTGGAGAGCGACGCCCAGGAATGGCTCTACGCTTGGCGCGGCCCTCAGCAGCCTTCCCCGGAGGTGGTGATCATCGGCATCGATGGCCGCAGCGATGGGCAGGGAAAAAATGGTGATGGCCAGCACAATGTTGACTTTCTCCTGGAACGGGCTAACTACGCTGGCCTGACCTTGCGCCTACTGGAAGAGGCCAAAGCCAGGGTGGTGGTGTTAAACCTGCCCAGTAGCTTTGTGGTGCCGCAGAATCTGGGTAACGAGGACCTGGATGCTCCCCTGCGTCAGGTTATCCAGCGCTACCCAGATCGCGTGGTCTTGGCTACCCGCAGCAGTGAGAGCTTTGGCCGTTCTGAGATCAACATCTACAACCACTTTTTGCCCTTTTCCTCCCTGCGGCTGGAGTACTTAGTGGCACCGGAACATGTCCAGGGAGTGGTGCAACACCGCCTGGACGGGGCTGGAATCCTGCGCCAGGCCCAGTTGCGGGGGCTTTACCTACGCCGCGACAGCCAGAAGGAGCAGATGTTTGCCTCGGCGGAGGCCTTGGCTTTTGCCAAGTACGACCCGGAGCGGGCCAGCCGCTGGTTGCGCGAACGGGGTTTGCAGCCAGTTCAATTCAACCCCCTTGGATCCCAGCACAGCATCCCTATCATTCCCATCGAGCAGATCTGTCCGCCGGTGATCTCCCAGACGGGATCTGGCTCCCCAACGCTCAGCCCCGGCCAAGCCTGCCGCGGCCAAGAAGGGATCCCTCCCCTCGACCCCAAAGTTGCCGACCAACTACGAGACAAAATCGTCCTAGTGGGCTTTGTGGGGGGGTACCCGGAGACCTTCCCGGTGCGGACGGTGGATGGATCCCAGATTGCGGCAGTCGAGCTGCAAGCGCAAATCCTCTCGAGCCTGCTCACCGGAGAGGTGTACCGATCCCTGCCGGCAGGGCTAGCGGCGGGGGTTGTCTTCCTGCTGGGTGCGGGAACGGGCCTGAGCTTGGTGCTCTATCGCCCCTCCCCGCGACAGAATTGCCGGGACTGGAAACAACAGCGGTTTCTCCTCTGGCCGGTGGTGGGGCTGACCGCTTATGAGGGGTGGGCCGTAACCCAATTTTTGCTGTGGCGTTGGATTTGGCCACTGACCTTGCCGGCTTTGGCTGTCGGCCTAGCGGGGGTGAGCCTGCTTCTGACCTTGGTAATCCTGGAGAACCAGGAGCGGCTCTTGGCCCAACAACAGGAACTGGAGCGTCTGCGCCGGGCCGAGCAGGAGGCCGCCATCGACCAAGCCCGCAAGCTGCTCTACCGCATTGCCACCGACATTCACGATCGTGAGCTGCAGGAGCTGAAGGTGGTGATGGACGAGCTGGAAAGCTTGCAATGGCAACAGCAGCAGGGTAAGGATCCCGATCCTGCCATTTACGATCGTCTGCTGGAACAACTGGAAAGGATCGGGCGAGGCATTCGCGAGCAGCTTAACGATGTGCGCACCCTGGCCACCAAGCTGCGCATTTCCCCTAGCTTGCGGGAGGGCTTGCACCGGGGCATTGACACCTATCTGGACGAGCTGATTCGGACGGGCAGCCTGACCTTGCCTGTGGAGCGCCATCTGCAACCTCTGGAGGAGCCCAATACTAGCGAGTGGTTTGACCAACGGGAGGATATCTTGCGCTTTTTGCGAGAGGCCATCGGCAATGTCATCGCCCATGTGCAACCTCCCAAGGGCAACGCCTCCTTCGTCAAGGTGTCGTTGGTGCAAAAGGAGCGCCACTGCTGCTTGTCGGTCATCAATGACGGCGTAGAATACGCCCCCAGCCCCGGTGGCGGCTATGGCAGCAAGGCCATGAATACCATTGCCCGCTACCTGCCCAAGGGATCCTGGCATCGCACCCACACCCCGGAGGGCTATACCTACGTCGAGCTGCACTGGGAGATGCCACTTTGAAAGACTTGGACAACACCGGGAAAAGGGAACTTTTGTCTGCATTGAGGCTTCTTTCTTGCTTAGCTGGTCGCCCAGCTCCAGCAGACCACAGGCATAGCTTCCCCCAGAGCTTGAGATACAGCCTGTTAAAGAGTTAAGGGGTACAGTAGCAACTCCGGCGCATACCCAGGCAGGTATAGGATTCGCACACCTATCCCCCTAATCAATTCCTCAACTGCCCAACTCTTATGGATAGTTAATAATCACAACCTTCCTCTAGCTTCAGACATAACTCACTTCTCGAAGACTCCAAAACATCCCCTTTCCTCATTCCACCCTTGATGACACGACGGCCAACCGCACCTCTCAGGGAAATAGCTCGAATAACAGTATGCTTTTCCCCCTTACATCTCTGACAATAATGCTAAGCTCTTTGACCCCTTAAGCTGCGAGCTCCTCCCCGTTCTCTTCCCTCCCATACCCCTGTCTGGTCGAGGGCAATCAAGTCCTCCGCTGCAATATCCCTGCCTTCTTGACTATAAGCTAGTCGTTCTCTTTGCACCTCCTCCTCTTGGACTCTCGCGCTGCGGTAAGTCTTTTTTTTAGAGTCATCCCTTGCTTTTTCAAGAAGTTGTGTATCGTAACAGTACTTACATCAATCCCTAAGCGCTCCCGCAACAGTTCTTGGTATTGCCACAGGTAAAAGTCTGGGTGTTCTGCAATGATTGCCATCACTTCCTGTCGATGCTGTTCCAAAATACCCACTCGCTTGGTGCCTACTTTCTTGGGAGTTAAGTCCTGAGTTTGTTGGTACTGCCGCACCCAGCGGTGTACTGTTCTTTTGGTTACCATGAACCGTTCGGCTACCTGGCGGATAGAGGTCTGACCTGCCTGATAAGCTGCTACAACTCTTTGCCGTAGATCCAAAGAATGGGTTGGCATCTCTTTCTCTCCTTCCTCTTGAATACCTGTACCCTATTTTAAATTAACAAGCTGTAGCATTTATGCTCTTGCAGGGGAGCTCAAAGGGAGAAAGTGGCTGGAGAGAAACTTAATGCCAAGTTTGGAGAGGGCACCTGTTGGATAATGACCAGATTCCTCGGAAGGGGATGTGGGGTAGTTTACGCTTTGATCGGCACTTTCTTCTCTAGCCACTGGGCCACTTGATCAGCCAAATCAACCCCTTCTAACTGGCAGATCTCCCGCAGCATAGTTGGGCTGGTGACATTAATCTCTGTCAGCCGTTCCCCGATGACATCAATTCCAACAAAATAGAGTTTCTCCTGCCGCAGCACCGGCGCCAAAGCTGCGCAGAGGGCCCGTTCTTTTTCGGCAATCTCGGTTTTCTCCACCCGACCCCCAGCGGCCACATTGCCACGGAAATCCCCCTCCCCAGGGATCCGATTGACGGCGCCCAAAGGCTCGCCCTCCAGCAGCAAAATGCGCTTATCTCCCGCTGCTGCCTGCGGCAAATACTCTTGCACCATCACGGGCAGCCGACCGAATTGGGTGCTCAGCTCGATTAAGGAATTGAGGTTTGGATCGCCGGCGTTGATCCGCAGGATCCCTTCCCCACCCTTGCCGCCCAGGGGCTTGAGTACCGCCTGCCCCACCTGCTCGACGAATTGGCGTAGCAAGGCCTTGCTGCTGCTGACGCAGGTACGCGGGATCCACTCTTGGAATTGCAAAGCATAGAGCTTTTCGTTGGCGGAGCGGATCCCGGCAGGATGGTTGAGCACTAGGGTGCGGCGGGGGGAGAGATGATCCAGAAGGTAGGTGGCGTAGAGATAGGCCGCGTCCACCGGCGGATCCTTGCGCATCCATACTGCTTGCATCTGGCTCAAGGGCAACAAGCGCCGTTCTTTGACCTCGTACCAGGGATCCGCTCCTAGATCCAACACAATTTCCTCAACGGATCCCCAGGTTTCCCCTTGATCCCAGTAGAGGTCAGCCAATCCAAGGCAAAAAATGCGGTGGCCTCGTCTCTGCAGCGCCTCCATCAAGGCAACGCTGGTGTCGTGGTTCACCTGCAACTGAGACAACGGATCGACAATGAAAGCTACCTGCATAAATGGTTTGAGCAACGAAAAGCTGCCCTGAGTATGCAACAAATTGGAGCGGATTGCTCCCGGCTAGCAGGCCGGTTCGGCAGTAGTAGAAAGATGAACTACCCCACCGCGCAGGCGGGTGGGGTTTCCCCATCCGCTTTACGGCGAGATTTTTGTCTCTTCCTCTGCCC
>NZ_JANSIZ010000053.1:0-19848 GCF_047462315.1 Synechococcus sp. H60.2
GTCACCGAATGGGGCATGCCGTCGTAGTAGGCAGCAGGGGTGGAGGAGGGCGTCTCTGGCCGGCTGATCAAGCCAGGCCCCGCGGCTAGGCCGCAGGCTGCCAGGATCCCGAAGAGAAAAGTTACCGCCAACAGCAGCAGGCGCCTGCGTGAGCCCATAGAAAAAAACCCCTTGACAGAATAAGTTCTTGCCTCAATGAGGACGGCAAGCCAATACTAAGGCAGTACCATAAATAAAGCTACCAGCAAAGGTTACCTAGCTTCAAGGCCAGAGGAACGCCGGAGAGGCCAATAGGTTGCTGGCTGTGCAGTACGATAGGGTGCGTGCTAAGAGTTTGGGATACCTAAAAACAGGAAGGCCGCCATGGCAGAGAAAGTTGTGTCCAACCCCGTCCAGGCGCAGTTTGACGAGTTTCCCTACCCAAATGTGCCGATTGAGCAGACGGTTACCGACAACCTGGCCTTGTTTGCCAACAGCCTCACAACAGCCAGGTATCTGCGGGATCGCAAGGTGGTACTGCCGGAAGGCAAGGTGATGCTCAATGCCGGCTGTGGCTCCGGCTGGGAAACTTTGGTTTTGGCAACCGCCAACCCTGGCGCTCGCTATGTGGGAGTAGATATTTCGCCTGAATCCATCAAGCTGGCGAAGCAGCGCTTCAAGTTCCACAAGATCGAGAACGCCAGCTTTCATGTTATGGACATTACCGACATGACGGCGCTGGGGGAGGAGTTTGATTTTATCGCCTGCAACGACGTTCTCTACCTGCTGGACGACCCGGTGGCCGGTTTGAAAGGCATGCGGCAGGTGCTCAAGCCTGATGGGATCATTCGCACCAATGTGCACAGCCTTTATCAGCGGCAGTTTATCTTCAACATGCAGGATGCGATGGAGCTGCTGGGGGTGATGGATGAGCCAGCGGCCAAAGCTGTACCGCTGCTGCGGGAGGTGATGGAAGCTCTCACCGACGCCAGTTTTGTGAAGAGCCACTGGAACGGCGATGCCATCAAAACCACAGGGGGAATTCTGGCCAATTTCCTGCTGCGCAGCGACAAGGGCTTTACGGTGCCGCAGGTGTTTGAGATGTTAAGGCAGGCCGGCCTTGAGTTTATTAGCATGGTGAACTGGCAGCAGTGGAAGGTGGAGAGGGTTTTGACCAAGCCGGTGCCCTACACGATGCGGCAAATCAACAAGTTAAGCGAGGAGCAAAAGCTTCACTTCATCGAGCTGGTTTTCCCCAACATGACCCGCCTAATCGACTTTTGGTGTGGGCACCCCGGCATTCCCAAGCCTGAGCCGTTTACGAACGACGAATGGTGGAATGGCACTGTACAAGCCCACCCGCTTTTGGTGAGGTTGGATGCCAAGCAGGCGTTCCTCAACGCCATTCGCGACAACGGGCCTGTCAACATCAACGGCTGGCCGGGCGCTGAGGGGAACATTACCATCGATCCTTTCTCGGTGCGCTGGCTGGTGGATGTCTTCGGCCCCTTGCCGGTGCCGGTGCAATCGCTGGTTCACAAAACCATGGAGATTATGGACTGGACGCAGGAAGAAGCGTTTAGCCAAGTGTTGGCCAACCTGAAGTTTTTGGAAGAGCGCCTGGTGATTCTCCTAAACTCGCCGCTACGGTAAGGGCGACTGCAGTTAGCAGCTTTTCCAAGCCCCCTAGCTTTCCGGGGGCTTTTTAGCGTTATTCCAGCCGCTCCTCGGTTTGCGGGTCAAAGAGGTGGAAGCGATCCATGTCAAAGACCACTTCTGCCCATTGGTTAACGCGAAGCTGGGTACGGGGATCCACGCGGGCCACAAACTCCTGCTCGGGGAGGATCCCTTCGGGGTCGGCGGCGCTGAGGTGGAGGAGGACTTCAGAGCCCAGGGGCTCGACAACGGCAACTCTGGCGCGCACGCGGGCGGGTTGGATCCCTGGGGGTTGGTACTGGGGATCGTGGATGTTTTCCGGGCGGATGCCGAAGATGACCGGCTGGCCAGCGCGGGGCCGATAGGGATCCGCCTGGTGGGAGGGGATGGGCACGCGGAAGGCGCCGCTATCCACCCAGAGGGTGCCCTCTTGCTCCCGCAGCTTGGCTGAGAAGAAGTTCATGGAGGGGCTGCCGATGAAGCCGGCCACAAACAGGTTGGCGGGGCGGTTGTAGAGGGCCTGGGGAGTGTCCACCTGTTGCAGGCGGCCATCCTTCATGACGGCAATGCGGTTGCCCATGGTCATGGCTTCCACCTGGTCGTGAGTGACGTAGATGAAGGTGGTGCCCAGTTGCATGTGTAACTTGCTGATCTCGGCTCGCGCCTGCACCCGTAGCTTGGCGTCGAGGTTGGAGAGGGGCTCATCCATCAAAAACACCGCTGGGTTGCGCACAATGGCCCGCCCGACGGCAACCCGCTGCCGCTGTCCACCGGAAAGTTCCCTGGGCTTGCGGTGGAGGAGGTGTTCGATCCCCAGCCGCTTGGCCACCCCCCGAACCCGGCTTTCGATCTCCGCCCTAGGCAGGCCACGCAGCTTAAGGCCAAAGGCCATGTTCTCGGCCACAGTCATGTGGGGGTAGAGGGCATAGGACTGGAAGACCATGGCGATGTCCCGATCCTTGGGGGGAACGTCGTTCACGCGGCGGTCGCCGATGTAGATGGAGCCGGCGCTCACCTCTTCCAGGCCGGCCAGCAGGCGCAGGGAGGTGGTCTTGCCGCAGCCGGAGGGGCCAACGAAGACGAGAAATTCCCCGTCTTCAATGGCGATGTTTAGGTCGTGGACGGCCGTGGTGTCGCCGTAGCGCTTGGTAACGTGTTCGTAGGTCACGCTGGCCATGCTCTCGCTCCCCAGCCACTTCGCCCTCAACCTTATCCAACCCCCGCGGCAGAGGTCAAATCGGATCCCTGGGAGGGAGTATTCCCTCACCCCCAGCCCCTCTCCCTGAGGGAGAGGGGAGTTGAGGATCGACCAGCCAAAAAGCAAAAAAGGTAGGCTCATGGCCTACCCTCTAGGATCTGGATTTTGCTTAAGCCGAAAGTGGCGTTTGCCTCATCCCATCAGGAGACAACGTTCACCTTGACCACTTGGGCTTTTTCAGAGTCCGCTTTGGGCAGAGTCAGGGTGAGGATGCCATCTTTGTACTCCGCTTTCACCTGATCGTGCTTGATCCGGTTGGGCAGCGGGATCACCCGTTGGAAGCGCCCGTAGCGGAACTCGGTGCGGGTTACACCTTTGTCTTCGGAGCGTTTTTCAAAGCGCCGCTCACCGCTGATGGAGACCGCTTCCGCCGTCGCTTGGATGTCCAGATCGTTGGGGTTCAGGCCGGGCAGCTCCAGCTTGAGGGTAATGGTTTCCGGATCGTCGTGCATTTCCACCGCCGGCACAAAGGCAAAGGCATCAGTCTCGGCGGGGCGAGCCATCAGCCGGTCGAACATCCGGTTCATTTCCCGTTGAATTTCGTCAATTTCCCGGAAGGGATCCCAGCGAACCAGAGCCATATCTATCCACCTCCTAATCAGATTTTGGTTAACTTCTCTTTAAGCTTTACTCACAAGGCTTTAGCCTAGCCTCTGTACATTAAAATAAGCTTTCTGGCTGGCTCCAGAGGTCGAGTTTTCTGGAAATCGGTTGGGGTATTTTCTCACCCAAGAATCAGGAGAAAGCTCTCAGGAATCGCTGCGCTTGGAGAGGTGATGGGATCTTGTCTGCAACCACAGACTTAGACCGGTAGCCACCATCACCAACAGCCCCAAGCCGTTTAAGAAGGGGTAGATGGCCTGCAGATCCAGCGGCCCCCACTGCCCTTTGTGGATTTGGATTAGCCAGTAGTAGTCCAAGTTGCCGTTGAGGCGGGCAATTTGGTAGAGGGATCCCGTTACCACCGTCACTACCAGGGGCAGGGCCAGGAGGGGAGCGAGGGCGCGGTGGATCTGGCGGGTGAGTTTTCGGGGCAGGGCCATCAGGATTTCTCCAAGGCTAGCAAACCATGCTGCCATGGTATCAGGGTGGCCCCTTTAGGAACGGATCCCGAGGACTTCCTCCAGCTTGGGCATTTGCTCGCGGGGGATGATCCGCCCTTCGTCCTCAAAGCCGGGGATCTCGTGGAAGTTGAGGTAGCGGTACAGCTCGCCGGCAAAGGGCTGGATCTTGGTGGCCACGATCTCCCGGTATTCCTCAGGGGTAGGGATCCGCCCCAGGAGGGCACAGACAGCCGCCAGCTCGGCGGATCCCAGATAGACCCGCGCACCTTTGCCCATGCGGTTGTCAAAGTTGCGGGTGGAGGTGGACATGACAGTGGCCCCGTCCGCTACGCGGGCCTGGTTGCCCATGCACAAGCTGCAGCCCGGCATTTCCGTCCTCGCCCCGGCAGCGGCAAAGGTGCCGTACACCCCTTCAGCGCGCAGTTGCGCCTCGTCCATGCGGGTGGGTGGGCAGATCCAAAATTGGCGTACCTTGGCCCGACCTTGCCCTTCCAAAATCTTGGCGGCAGCCCGGTAGTGGCCAATGTTGGTCATGCAGGAGCCAATAAACACCTCGTCAATTTGGATGGGTGTGTCGGGGTTGCCCGCCGCGTGCTGGGCGTGGACTTCGCTCAGGGTCATCACCTTGTCGGGATCGTTGGGGGCACAGACAATGGGCTCGGTGATGGTGCTGAGGTCAATCTCGATCACGGCAGCGTATTCGGCGTCGGGATCCGCCTCCATCAGGGTGGGGTTGGCCAGCCAGGCCTCCATCTTGGCGATGCGCCGCAGCAGGGTTCTCGCATCCTGATAGCCGCGGGCAATCATGTTTTTCAACAGCACCACGTTGGAGCGCAGGTACTCGGCAACCGTCTCGACGCTGAGCTTAATGGTGCAGGCGGCGCAGTTCCGCTCTGCTGAGGCGTCGGTCAACTCGAAGGCTTGCTCCACCTTGAGATGGGGCAGGCCCTCGATCTCCATAATTCGCCCGGCAAAGACGTTTTTCTTGCCCTGCTTCTCGACGGTGAGCAGCCCCCGCTGGATGGCCACGTAGGGGATGGCGTGGACGATGTCCCGCAGGGTGATCCCGGGCTGCAATTCCCCCCGGAAGCGCACCAGCACTGACTCCGGCATATTGAGGGGCATCACCCCCATGGCGGCGGCAAAGGCCACCAACCCCGATCCCGCCGGGAAGGAGATGCCCAAAGGAAAGCGGGTGTGGGAGTCGCCCCCGGTGCCGACGGTATCCGGCAGCAGCATGCGGTTGAGCCAGGAGTGGATGATGCCGTCGCCGGGCCGCAGGACAACGCCCCCCCGCGAGGCAAAGAAGTCGGGCAGCTCTTTGTGGATCTGGATGTCCACCGGCTTGGGGTAGGCGGCGGTGTGGCAGAAGCTCTGCAGCACCAGGTCGGCACTAAACCCCAGGCAGGCCAGCTCCTTCAGCTCGTCGCGGGTCATGGGCCCGGTGGTGTCCTGGGATCCCACCGTGGTGATCAGGGGCTCGCAACTGGTGCCGGGGCGCACTCCTGGCAGCCCACAGGCCTTGCCGACGATTTTCTGGGCCAGGGTATAGCCTTTGCCGCTGTCAGCAGGCGGGGTGGGGCGGATAAACAGAGGCGAGGGATCCAGCCCCAGGGCCTGGCGGGCCTTGTCGGTGAGGGCCCGGCCGATCAAAAGGGGGATGCGACCCCCGGCCCGCACTTCGTCCGGCAGGGTCTCGGGACGTAGGGAAAAGGTGGCGAGGATCTCGCCGCTCTGGGAGCGGATCACGCGCTCATAGGGGTAGATTGTTACCACCATGCCCGTCTCCAGCCGGGAGACATCGCACTGGATGGGCAGGGCGCCAGCATCTTCGGCGGTGTTGAAGAAAATGGGCGCGATCGTGCCCCCCAGGATGACGCCGCCGGCCCGCTTGTTGGGCACGTAGGGAATATCATGGCCAATGTGCCAGAGCAGGGAGTTGAGGGCGGACTTGCGGGAAGAGCCGGTGCCCACCACATCCCCCACAAAGGCCACCGGATGGCCGCGGCGCTTCAGCTCGGCAATGGCGGCTATCGTTCCCGGCGCCCGCGATTCCAACATGCTCTGGGCGTGCAGAGGGATATCCGGACGGGTAGTGGCATGGGCGGCGGGGGAGAGGTCGTCGGTGTTGATCTCGCCAGCAATTTTGAACACCGTCACCGTGATGGCCTCGGCCAGGGGCGGCTTGCTTGTGAACCACTCCCCTTCAGCCCAAGAGTGGAGCACCTGCCGGGCATAGACGTTGCCGGCCTGGCTCAGCTCCAGCACGTCGTGGAAGGCATCGAAGATCAGCAGCGTGTGGCTGAGGGCGCGGGCCGCCGCGGCTGCAATCTCCTGCCGCTTATCCTGCAGCAGCTCCAGCAACACCTGGACGTTGTAGCCCCCCAACATCGTGCCCAGCAGCTCCACTGCTCGCAGGGGGGTGATCAGGGGCGAGCGCACCTCCTCCTTGGCCACCGCGGCCAAAAAGCCGGCTTTCACATAGGCCGCCTCGTCCACCCCCGGCGGGACGCGCTCCGTTAAGAGATGCAACAAAAAGGCCTCTTCCCCAGGCGGGGGATCCTTGAGCAGCTCGCACACCTGGCTGGTCTGGGCGGCGTTCAAGGGCAACGGCGGGATCCCTTGGGCCGCGCGGGCAGCAACATGTTGGCGGTACTCGGCCAGCATGGGGAGGATTCCTCGGGTCACTCGACATGGGTATTTATTCTACCGCCAGGTCGGCAGCAGGAAGGGATCCCAGCAGCGCTTAGGATAGCTCCGCCAGCAGCTCTTTTTGGTATAGGCCAATACAAGCTTGGATTAACTCGTCCAGCTCCCCTTCCAAAATCGGCTCGAGCAGGAAATTCTGGTTGAGGCGGTGGTCGGTGACGCGGTTGTCCTTGTAGTTGTAGGTGCGAATTTTTTCCGAGCGGGATCCCGTTCCCACCTGCATGCGACGGGCGGAGCTGATGGAGGCCTGTTGCTCCTGCAGCTTTATCTCGTAGAGCTTGGCCCGCAAAATCTGCATCGCCCGCTGGCGGTTTTGCAACTGGGATCGCTCCTCGGTGCAGAAGACGCGGATGCCGGTGGGCTTGTGGAGGAGATCCACCGCCGTTTCCACCTTGTTCACGTTTTGGCCGCCCGCCCCACCGGAGCGCGCCGTCTTGATCTCGATGTCTTTGGGGTCGATCACCACCTCCACCTCGTCCACCTCCGGCATCACCGCCACCGTGGCCGTCGAGGTGTGGACGCGCCCCTGCGCCTCTGTCACGGGCACCCGCTGCACCCGGTGCACGCCGGCCTCAAACTTTAGCTTGCTATAGACCTGGTCGCCGCGGATTTCCAGGATGGCCTCTTTGTAGCCTCCCATCTCTCCTTCCGAGAGGCTGGCCAGGCGCACCGACCAACCCATCTTCTCGGCGTAGCGGGTGTACATGCGGGCCAAATCTGCTGCCCACAGCGCCGCCTCCTCGCCGCCAGTGCCGGCGCGGATTTCCAACATGATGTTTTTTTCGTCGTTGGGATCCCGGGGCAGCAGCAGCAGGGTCAGCTTTTCCTCCAGTTGTTCTTGGCGGGCGCGCAGTTGCTCCAGTTCTGCCCTGGCCATTGCCTCCAGCTCCGGGTCGTCAGAAGCCACCTCCCGCAGGAGCTCTTCCGTCTGCTTCAGCTCGCGAGTAAGCTTTTGCCACTCATGAAAGGTCTGGACGGTGGCTTCTAGAGAGGAGCGGGCCTTGGCGATCCGCTGCAGCTCAGCAGGATCCGTCGCCACATCGGGATCGGCCAGACGTACCGTCAGCTCCTGAAAGGTGGCTTCAACGTTTTTAAGCTGCTCGATGAGTTGAGCAGAGGCCATAGATCCAGTGTCAGCGAAGACTCACAGCAATGCCCAGCAAGGCAGACCAAGAAACTTGAATTGAGGCTCGGCTACTTAGCTTTCTTGCCACCCATGCCGTACTTGCGCATAAACTTCTCCACGCGCCCTTCGCTGTCGATGATCTTCTGGCTACCGGTGAAAAAGGGATGGTTGCCCGACCAAACATCGACCTTGAGCTCTGGCTTGGTGGATCCCACCGTCATCACCACTTCGCCGTTGCAGATGACTTTGGCTTCGGGATACCACTGCGGGTGGATTCCTTTTTTGGGCATGGCAATCTCCTCCTCTGGCCTGCTCTTATACCCTTGTCTACCAACATCGACCTTGAAAAAGCAATGGCAGGGATCCCTAGCGCTTCGAGTACTGGGGAGCCTTGCGGGCTTTGCGCAGGCCGTATTTCTTCCGTTCCACGGCGCGCGGATCCCGTTTTAGGTAGCCCTCTGTCTTGAGGGGACCCCGGTTGGCTGGATCCACCTCGCAGAGGGCGCGTGCCACCCCCAACTTGATGGCATCGGCCTGGCCGTGAACGCCGCCGCCATGGGCCCGCACCAAGATGTCGTAGGAGTTCTCTAGGCCGAGGATCTCCAACGGTGCTTTTACACTGGCCAGCAGCGCCTCCTGGTATTGCAGGTATTGGTCGCCGGGCCTGTCGTTGATGATCAGTTTGCCGGTGCCGGGCACCAGGCGCACGCGGGCAACAGCAGTTTTGCGGCGTCCGGTTCCCCAATAGACGGCTCGTTGGCTACTGGCTACTTGAGTCATACTTTGGCTCCTGGAATCGTGTGGATGGGGTAAACCTGAGGTTGCTGGGCCTCATGGGGGTGGTGGGGCCCGGCGTATACCTTTAGCTTGGTAAATTGCCGCCGGCCCAGGCGGGTGTGGGGCAACATCCCCTTGACTGCTTTCTCCACGACTCGCTCCGGCAGGCGAGCTTGCAGTTGGGCAAAGGTCTCGACTTTCATGCCCCCAGGACGGCCAGAGTGGCGGCGGTAGAGCTTTTGGGTGCGCTTTTTGCCGGTGACCACCACTTTCTCAGCATTGATCACGATCACGTAGTCCCCCGTATCCAGGTGAGGGGTGAAGTTGGGCTTGTGCTTGCCCCGCAGGAGGTTGGCCACAACCACGGCCAAGCGACCCAGGCGCTGGTTGGCAGCGTCCACCAGATACCAGCGAGGGGTTAGAGTTTCGGGGGCGGGAACGGGAGTTGTGTTCATGGCAGCCAAGGATGACATCAACCGCAGGATGAAATGGACAAGAGAACGCCTAGGCCAGGGAGGAAACCCACAAAGCCGCTGACCAATCGGGGGTTTTGGGCAACCCCTTCATGGGCAAAGCCCAGAAGGGCGGCGAGTGAGCGAAGCGGCAGCCAAAGGGATCCACAGCATAGCCCACATCCACCAGGCACAGCCCTTGCGGAGGGGCGCTGTAGCGGGTGCGCATCCGGCTCCAGTCGTTGTGTTGCCACAGGTGGACAAATTGTTGCGGGCTAAGCTCGCCGCGGCCCACCACCTCCAGGGATCCCACCAGCAGCCGCATCATCCGGTAGAGAAAGCCGCTGGCCTGCACCTCAATGCTCACCAGATCCCCCAGCCGCTGACAGAGCACCTCCTGCACCTGCACCCGCGAGTGGGGCCGGTCGGATCCCCGCCGGCGGAAGGCTTCCAGGTTGTGCTCACCCAGCAGAGAGTTGAGGGCCTCCGCCATCGGCTCCACCTGCAACGGCCAGCGCACCTGCCAGCTAAAGGGCCGCCAGAACACATCCGGCAGCTCTCGATTGAGGATGAGGTAACGGTAGCGGCGCCATCTTGCCGAGAAGCGGGCATGCCAAACGTCAGACACCGGCGCCGAGGCCAGCACCACCACATCTTCCGGCAGACAGTCGTTGAGCACCCGTGCCCACTCTGTGGGTGGGATGCCAGAGGTGGTGTCGAAGTGGGCCACCTGGCCAGCAGCATGAACCCCGGTGTCGGTGCGTCCTGCCCCGTAGAGGGTCACCGGGTGCCCGGCCCGCGACGCAATCGCCTCCTCCAGTACCCCTTGTACGGTGCGGTGGCCCGCTTGCCGCTGCCAGCCGCGAAAGCCGCTGCCAAGGTACTGAATTTTCAGGGCAATGCGACGGCTCTGCATGGGGCCTACACCAACTCGATGACCGCCATTTCTGCCCCGTCGCCCCGCCGACGCACGGTGCGCAGGATGCGGGTGTAGCCACCGGCCCGATCGCGGTAGCGCTCCGGCGCTTGCTCAAACAGAGAGCGCACCAGCTCCTTGTCGTAGACGTAGGCCAGGGCCTGCCGCCGCGCCGCCAAAGATCCCTCTTTGGCCAGGGTGATCATTTTCTCGGTGGTGGCGCGAATGGCCTTGGCGCGGGCTTTGGTGGTGGTGATCCGCCCTTCCCGCAGCAGAGCTGTGGTCAGCGCCCGCAGCAGGGCTTTGCGCTGGTCGGCAGGCTTGTTGAGGTGGGGGGTACGACGGCGGTGACGCATGGTAACCTCTATCCTAGGCTCTTCGGGGATCCTGACTGAGTTTTGCGGTGACGCCAGCGGCGCGAAGCACCTTGGAGGGTTGTTTGGGTCTCTAGGCCTTGCCCTTTTCGCGGGCGCGGGGCAGCGTTAGGCCAAAGCGATTCTTGAGGGCCTGGATCACCTCTTCAGCAGATTTCTGGCCGAAGTTTTTGATCTCCAGCAGATCCTCCTCGGTGTAGACCAACAGATCGGCCACCGTATTGATTTGAGCGCGCTTCAGGCAGTTGTAGGCGCGTACCGATAGCTGCAGCTCCTCGATGGGGATCTGGTTCTTCTGATTGTCCTCCGCTTGCCGGGGCTCTGGCGGGGTGTCAAAGCTGACCTCCTGCAGCGGCGAGAACAGGCCCACCAAAATGCGGGCCGCCTGGCTGAGGGCCTCCTGGGGGGTGAGGCTGCCGTTGGTCCAGATTTCCAATATTAGACGATCTTTTTCCAGGGATTGGCCGACCCGGGCTGCTTCCACCGTATAGTTCACCTTGCGCACCGGCATGAAGACGGAGTCGATCTGGAGAAAATCAATGGCCATCGATTTTCTATCGGAGTAGTCGACGGCGCGGTAGCCGCGTCCGCGGCCAATCATGAACTCCATTTCCAGGATCGCCCCTTCCGCCAAGGTGGCAATGTGGTGGCGGGGGTTGATCACTTCCACTTCGCTGGGCAGTTGCAGCTTCTCGGCGGTCACCTCCCCCGGCCCTTGCGCCACCAAACGGCCCACCTGCGTGTCAGAAGCGTTGGAGCGTAGCACCAGCTCCTTCATGTTGAGCAGGATCTCCATCACGTCTTCCCGCACCCCGGGCACTGTGGAAAACTCGTGGCTGACGCCAGCGATGCGGACAGCGGTTACTGCCGTTCCTTCTAGGTTGGAGAGCAACACCCGCCGCAAGGCGTTGCCCACCGTGATCCCTTGACCGCGCTCCAGTGGCCCCAGGGCAAATTTGCCGTAGTGAACGCCATTGGCTTCCTGATGGGATTCGACGCACTCGGTCTGGTAGGAAGCAGCACTGGAAGTGGCTTTGCTGCCCAGATTGTGGAGGGTTCGGCTGGTTTGTATCATAGAGTAGCCCCGTCCGTCTGGCTCAATATCCGTTTGGAGAACTTGGAAGACTAGAGGTCATGCCTCACATCCTGCAGTGGGGCAAGCCTGTCGCCGACCTGGAGCAGACAGCCGCCAGCGCTCGGCCTGCCCTGGGGATCCCTTTAGACGCGCCGCCGCTTGGGGGGGCGGCAGCCGTTGTGGGGAATGGGAGTGATATCTCGAATCAGGGTGATTTCTAGACCGGTAGCCTGCAGAGCGCGAATTGCCGTCTCCCGACCGGCGCCAGGGCCACTCACCATCACTTCAATCTGGCGCATGCCGTTCTCCATGGCCTGACGTGCTGCGCTCTCTGCTGCCATTTGGGCCGCAAAGGGGGTGCCTTTCTTGGCGCCCTTGAACCCCGTGGAACCTGCGGAGGCCCAAGACACCACGTCGCCATTGGGATCCGTAATGGTGACGATGGTGTTGTTGAAGGTGGACTGAATGTAGGCCACCCCGTTGGGGACATTCTTCTTGACCTTGCGTCCGCGCCGTTGCTGCCGAGCCATGACCTGTGTGTCCTTTAAACAACTGTTTGCATCCCGTTTTGCCGTTTGGAGAGGGTGGGAAACTCTGCCCGCCGACCCAGCCACTACTTCTTGGCGGGAGCTTTCTTCTTGCCGGCCACCGTCTTCCTGACCCCCTTGCGGGTGCGGGCGTTGGTGCGGGTGCGCTGGCCGCGCACAGGCAGGTTCAGACGATGGCGGCGGCCCCGATAGGTGCCGATGTCGATCAGCCGCTTAATGTTCATCGCCTCCTGCCGGCGCAGATCTCCCTCCACCTGGTACTCGCCTTCTACCACTGCCCTCAAGGCGGCCACCTCGGCGTCGGTAAGGTCGCGGGTGCGGGTATCGGGGTTGATGCCGGTCTTCGCCAAAATTTGGCGGGAGCGGGTCAGCCCAATGCCGTAAATGTAGGTAAGGGCGATCTCGACTCGCTTGTCGCGTGGGATGTCAACTCCCGCAATCCGTGCCATGGTTGGTAGTACCTTTCAAACAAACTCAGATAAGCTGGCTCCCCAGGCCTAGACTGGCGGCGTGGAGCTTTGCCCGGAAGATATTGCTGTTGAGGTGAGGAAACCAGAGTCTCTCCTTGCCAAGAGATGGGTCGCCAGGCCCTCCGCGGCGGCAGCGGGGTCGTTTGGCTGGGCTCTCCACCGTTGGCCGCACCCCTCCATCCGCACCTCTACCCCTGCCGCTGCTTGTGCTTGGGGTTGGAAGGGCAAATCACCATCACCCGGCCATGGCGGCGGATGACTCGGCACTTTTCGCAGATTCGACGGACGGAGGGCCGCACCTTCATGGTTTATCCTGACGAAACCAGCGAATATCCATTCTAAGGTCGCCGCGGCAGACTGTCAAAAATTGTTTGGGTTTTCTGACATGAATCCCCCAGGAAAGGGCGAGGGGGTTGGCTATGCTGGTTGGGCGAAGAAGGAGAGCAGGCGCGGTTGAGGAGCGGAAAAGGCGATGCGCTGGCAATGGCTAGTTGTGGTGATGAGCGGCGTGCTGGCCTTGGGATCCCCCGTGTTGGGGCAAGGGATCCCTTCGCCTGAAACAGGCTCTTCTGCTTCTGTGGGGAGTGTCTCGGCGGACGGGAACGGACTGAGGCCAGAGGGAGATTGGCTTTTGCCATTACCCAGCTCTGCCGATCGCCTCGATGCGGTGCCGGAGCGGGGCTGGCTGGCAGTGGGACTTTTGGAAGCGCAGGCAGTGGCTCTGCTGGATGGGGCGAGCGGGGATCCCTTGTGGCAGGTGGCGGTGGGCTTTGCCCCCAGCGTGGTGCGGGTGGATGCGGCACGGCAGGTGGTCTATGCCTCCGGCCCCAATGCTCCTGGGGTGGTGGCCCTCGATTTGCTAACCGGGGGGCTGATCCGGGCTTACGGGCTACCAGCGGGGGTTTTGGACATGGCCGTGGATCCGGCCAGGGGGCGGGTTTTCGCCTCTATGCCCGCTGCCCAAAGTTTGGCGGTGATCCCCGCTCCAAACGGCCCAGGGGAGGGATCGGAGCAGCCGCAGGCCCGCAACTTGCCGCTGCCAGGACCACCCTTGGCTTTGGCCTATGACCCGGAGAGGGGATCCCTGTTTATCGGCTTAGCCGGGGAGGATCCCCTTAGCCTGCTGGTGGTCAACCCCGACAATGGCGAGCTGTTGGCCCGCTGGCGGGGCGGCAACACTCCAGAAGCGATGGCTCTGGATGCCCAACGGCAGCGCCTAGTGGTGCTCAACTCCGGCAGCCAAGATCTGACGGTTCTGGATCTGGGCCGCAGCGGCGAGGCTCTGCAGCGGGTTGGCCTGGACTGGCGACCGACGCGGCTGGCCCTTTCCCCCGATGGCCGCTGGGCTTACGTAACCTCCCGCAACAGTGACCGTCTGCAAATCGTAGATCTGGAGGCAGGACGATTGGCCGCCTCGCTGCGGCTGGAGGGGCAGCCAACGGGTTTGGTGAGGCTGGGGGAGCGGGAGCTGTGGGTAGTGGCGGCAGGGATCCCGGCTTTGCGGCGTCTGGTGGATGTGGATCTTCAAGCTCAAGTTGGCGAGGAGGGGACGGAGGAAGTTGCCTCCGCAGGCAACCGCGGCGTGGTGACGGGGCGGGTGCTGGACATTGCCGGCCAGCCTGTCCAGACCGGGGTTTTGCGCCTGGCTGCCACCGCCACGCAGCTCCAGCAGACGGTTCGCATCGCCGCCGACGGCACCTATGTATTGCCGGAGTTGCCGGCGGGGCTGTACCTGGTGGATGTGGAGGTGCCGGGGTTTCCGCCCACCAGCACCCAGGTGGAGGTGCGGGCCGGTTTTGTATCCACCCAAGATATTCGCCTGCCGCCGGGGGAGCCGGCCCGGCAGCCGGAGGGCATCGGCCTTTTGCCGGATGAGCCGGTTTACTCGGATGAGCTGGCCCGCCACCTCAGCCTGGCCCTGAAGGAGTTGCAGCCGCAGCGACCGGTACTGCTCTTGAAGGGGCCTTTGGGGCCGGATCCCCGCTTTGAGCCGCTTCTGGCTCTCGTCCAGGATCTGACGCTCTTGGATCGGGATGAGCGCTATACCGCCGACTTGGACAAGCTCAAGGCCATCGGCAATGCCCTGGGATTGCGCTACATCCTCTTGACCCACCTGCAAATCTCCCGCGATTACAACCGCCAGGGCAGCCCGCTGCTGAATACGGCCTTGCGCTTCCTAGCGCCGGCAATCCCTGTGGAGATCCCCAATTTCACCCCCAACCAGTTGCGCAGCCGCGGGGTAGTGGTGGTGGTGGACCTGCAGCGGGATCGGCCGGGGGATCGGGCTCGCTACTACGAGGCCTATGGGCAGGATGATGTGGGCGGGGAGCCGCTGTTTGAAGATGCGGCGGCGGGCCTGTTTCGGCTGCAGGTGCGCAACATGGTGCCGGTCTTTATCCAACAATGGCAGGCCAACAATCCCTTTGCTGGGTAAGGATCCCTGCAGCAGGATTTTGTCTCTCCAGAACCCACTGCGATTAGCAGATGTCGCCATGCCTCTTTTCTCCCTCACTGCGCTGCGGCGCAAGGTTAGCTTAGGCAGCCTAGGTCTCTGCGGCTGGCTGGCCCTGACTCCAGGAGCGCTGGCCCAGGCGCCGGTCACCCCCATTCCCCACTTCACACCGCTGTTTCCCCATCGAGACCAGGTGGGATCCCAGGCACGGCTGGTGGGGCAGGTAAGCAACAGCCTGGGGCAGCCGGTGGCCGGGGCGCAGGTGCAGTTGGAGGGCTTGGAGAACCCCCATCAGCCCATCCAAACGGACGAGCGGGGGGCGTTTGAGCTCGACCAGGCTCCTGCCGGACGTTGGATGTTGACCGTGTGGCACCCCGACTACGAAACCGTGCAACAGGAGATCCTGCTGCAGGGGGGCCTGACCACCCCTGTGGATGTGGTTTTGCAGGTGCCCATCCGGCCACAGCCCCGGCGTCGCCTCGGCATTTTGGGGGTGGGGGGGCTGGAACATACCCAGCTTTTGGGCCAGCGCCTAGCTATGGAGGCGGTGCGTCTGGGCCTGATCCCCAACAGCGAGAAGGTGGTACCTCTGGACAACCGCCGCCTGCAGCCAATTTTGCGCCAGGTGGGCTGGCCGATCTACGAGCTGTTCGAGTGGGATCGCCGCAAGCCAGAAGCGGTGAGTCAGTTTTTCGATTACCTGGGCCTGGAGGCCATTGTTATCGCCCGCGTCGATGTCCTCACCCGCCCGGCCTCGCCGACGGAGGTGAGTCTGCGCTCCCGCAGCCGCCTGGAGCTGTGGCGGTTTGACGAGCAGGGCAACCTCGTGGCGGAGGTTCTGGCGGAAGCCAGCCGCGACCAGGTGGAGCGGGGCAATCTTAACGCTGCCGAGCTAATGCAGCTTTATCAAATCCAAGTCACCCAAATGGCCGCCGAAGTCGGATCCCGCTGGAAAGCCAATCACCCCCTAGCCCCCTACCTCAATTTGGCCCCAGGTGAAGCCCCACCACCCCCCTCGCGCCTGGATACTGCCGTGGAGCTGGTCATTCCCACCCCCAGCCCCACTCCTTAGACGCTTTCTACGGGGCTAGCCCTGCACCTAGGGGAACTGGGGGCTGGCCTAATGCAGGCGGCAGGTTAAAGTAGCACTGAGGATCCTTGCTGCCGTTCCCGTCCATGACCTCTGAACCCCACCCTCCCCAACCCACAAGGCCGGAAAGGGACAACCCGCCCCTGGCTGCCTCCGCCCACGAGGGGGTAGCTGCCGGCCATTTTCCAGAGCTAGAGACGGCTGCTTCTACTGCGGCGGCAATTGGGCCAGCGGGAGACCGCCGCTGGCTGCTGGGGGGGGCGCTCGCTATCTTTCTGGTAAGCCTAGGGCTACGCCTCTGGCGTCTGGCCGAGTTGCCGGCTCCAGTGTTTGACGAGGTGTATTTTCCTGAGTTTGCCCAAAATTACCTCGACGGCAAACCCTTCTACGACGTGCATCCGCCTCTGGGGAAGTACTTCATCGCCCTCAGCATCCAACTCTTTGGCCGCAACGAGTGGGGCTTTCGCTTGGCCACCGCCCTGTGTGGATCCTTAATTCCGCTTTTGCTCACCGGCTTGGCCTATCGCCTTACTTACCACGTCGGCTTTGCCCTCTTGAGCGGGGTGCTGCTCCTAACCGACGGGCTGTTTCTGGTGGAGTCTCGCTTTGGCCTGATTAACGTGTATTTGGTGGCCTTTGGCCTGGCGGCCTCGATTTTGCTCCTGAGCGGGCTAGAACGCCGTGGCTGGCAGCGGACTCTCCACCTCACTGGCTCCGGGATCCTGCTGGGGGCGGCGGCTTCGGTAAAGTGGAATGGCCTCTGGTTTGCCTTCATGTTTGCCCTGCTGGGGATCCTCGTCTGGGGGGTGGTCTGGCTGCGCCCGCAGTGGATCCCCCGCTTGGGCATTTTGATCCCAATCCGCCACCTGCGCTGGTGGCACTACGTCTTCTGCTTCGTCCTCGCCCCCCTGGCCTTCTATGCCATCCAGTGGATCCCTCACCTGCAGCTTAACCCGCAGCAGGGGCTAACCCTGGATTGGAGCTGGACGGGGATCCAGAACTACTTTCGATCCCTGGTGCTCATCAACCAATCCGTTTACAGCGGGCACCTCCATGCCGATCTCGTGGTGGATGAAAACACCCCTGTTCACCCCTATTGCTCCACCAGCTTGCGCTCCCTGGTGGCCTGGTTCCCGGCGCTGCGCCCTTGGCTGACTACCCCCTTGGCCTCGGCAGGGGCCTGGTCTTGGCCGATTATGGGCCGCCCGGTGGGCTACTACTTCAGCACCCAGGGCGATCTGTGGCGAGTCGTCCATGGCCTAGGCAATCCCTGGCTGTGGTGGCTGGGGACGGGATCCATCTTGGTACTGGTCTGGCGCGGGATCCGGCGCTTCCACGGCCTGGAAGCCTTTATCCTCATTGGCTATGCAGCCAACTACCTGCCCTGGTTTATCGTTAGCCGCTGCGTTTTCATCTACCACTACATGAGTGCTCTGGCCTTTAGCACGCTGGCCCTGGCCTGGCTGGTGCTGCTGGGCTGGCGGCACTCCCGTCGCTTCTGGCGCAGGGCGAGCATCACGGCAGTAGCTTTGGTTTTGGCGTCTTTTGTCTTCTTTTTCCCGATTTGGTTTGGCCTCCCCCTTAGCCCCAGTGGGTTCTATGCCCGCATGTGGTTTCGCCCCACGCCGACCCCGCTCTTTTGCTTTAGCCCCCAGGCCTGTGAGCGAGCACCCCTGCGCCTGCCGCCGATTCCTGGGCTGAACTGGATTTGAGGAAGGCATGGTAAGCTTTGTGCAGTTTGTTTGGGGAAAAAGCTGCGCTCCGTTGCTGGAAAACGGGGTGTGGCTTGCGAAAACCCTGTGGTGGAGGTAGTGGAAACCTATGGCCCGATCCTGCCCGAGTCCTGCCAACTCTCCCCGCCGTCCACCGGCCTACACAGGGCAGCCTGTCCCCGTCGGCGTGATTGGGGTTGGCAACATGGGCCAGCACCACACCCGCGTCTTCAGCCTGATGAAGGATGTGCAGGTTGTAGGGGTAGCCGATATCAATGTGGAGCGAGGCTTGGATGTGGCCAGCCGCCACCGCGTTCACTTCTACGAAGATTACCGCGACCTCCTGCCCCACGTAGCGGCAGTGGCCATCGCTGTGCCGACGGTTTTGCACCACGAGGTGGGCATCGCCTGCCTAGAGGCGGGGGTTCATGTGCTGATCGAAAAGCCCATTGCCGCCAGCATTGGCGAGGCAGAATCCCTGGTCAACCGCGCCGCCGATTGCAATTGCATTTTGCAGGTGGGGCACATCGAGCGCTTCAGCCCTGTTTTTCAAAGGCTGGGGCAAGTTTTGCAGCGCGAGGAACCCTTGGCCTTTGAGGCCCATCGCCTTAGCCCTTATTCCGACCGCGCCAGCGACGTGTCGGTGGTGTTTGACCTGATGATCCACGACATCGACCTGTTGCTGGAGCTGATCCCTTCCCCAGTAACCCAAATTACCGCCAGCGGCAACCGCGCCTCCAAGCTGGGCTACCTGGACTACGTCACTGCCACCCTCACCTTTGCCAACGGCGCCATCGCCACCCTCACGGCCAGCAAGGTTACCCACCGCAAGGTGCGCAAAATTGCCGTCCACTGCAAAAATGCCCTCGTGGAGGCCGACTTTCTGCACAACGAGATCTCCATCTACCGCCAGGGAGGCGGCAGCAGCAGCGACTACGGCCAGGGATCCTACCAGCGGGATTGCCTCATCGAGAAGGTTCACATCGACCCCATTGACAAGCTCCACGCCGAGCTGGAGCACTTTATTAACTGTGTGCGGGGGGGCAATCAGCCGTCGGTGGGCGGGGAGCAGGCCCTGAAGGCCTTGAAGTTGGCTTCCGAGGTGGAGCGGATTGCCTTAGATGGATGCGCCTGGAGGGAGGCCAAACCCTGCCGGAGCTTTTTGTCTTAGCTTTGCCGCCGGCATCCAGGCGGTATCTTCTGGCAGCCGGTCATGGGTGGGGAGGGCGAGGATGGCAAAGGCTTGGTGGAGAGGCAAGGTTGAGCAATCGTGGTAGAAGAGGGGTTGGCCTTGGCAATCGGCGGCCTGGCGGCAGGGATCCTAGCCGGCTTTCTGGGTATCGGCGGCGGGACAATCTTGGTGCCCCTGCAGGTGAGCTTGGGGATCCCGCCGCTGCAGGCGGTGGCCACCAGCAACTTTTCCATTCTCCTCACCTCCCTGGCGGGCAGCATCCAAAACTGGCGCATGGGGATGCTGGATCCCAAACGGGTGATCCTGCTAGGGATCCCGGCTCTGGTTACAGCTCAGGGGGGGGCGATCCTCGCCAGTCGCCTGCCCGGCTATCTGCTACTAGCGGCCTTTGGGGTGCTGTTGCTGTCGAACATTTACCTGGTGGAGCTGCGCAAAACCGTGGTCGCCCACGCCCAAGCGTTGGAGAGGCCAGTTGTTGCTGCCGGCAGTCAGATGCCGCCGTGGCTAGCCCGCACCCTCACTGGTGGCGCTGCTGGCTTGTTGGCGGGGCTTTTCGGCATCGGCGGTGGCATCATCATGGTGCCGCTGCAGATCCTGCTGTTGCGGGAAACCCTCAAGGTGGCCATCCAAACCAGTTTGGGGGCAATTGTTCTCACGGCAACTGCCGCTACCCTCGGCCATGCGGGCCTGGGCAACTGGATGGCGAACGCTCTCGGCTTTGGAGATGGCACCATCCGCCAGAATGTGCTCTGGCTCCCGGGCCTGATCCTGGGTACAGGGGGGTTGGTCGGCGTCCAGATCAGCACCCGCACCCTGCCCAAGCTGCCGGATGAGATCGTCAGCCTGCTTTTCCGAACCTTTCTTGCTGGGCTTTCCCTCTACGTTTTTTGGCAAGCCTGGCAGAACTACCAAGCCCTGGACAACCAGTAGCAACTCCTCCCTTCAACGCCTAGCACTCCCCTATGGGGAAAAACTCGCTGGTGGCCGCGCGTGTGAAG
>NZ_JANSIZ010000054.1:0-19394 GCF_047462315.1 Synechococcus sp. H60.2
TCTACAACGTTGCTACTAATCAGCAACCGGGGCTGGGAACCCGCCTCGTGAGTCTTGGATGCTTCAGCTCTACTTCAGAGACCCGGTACACGGGATCCCTGAAGCAACTGGGGCAGAAGAAGAGACGAAAGCTCTGCTGTCAAGCGGGTGAGGAAACCCCACCCGCCTACGCGGTGGGGTAGTTCATAGAGCGGCCTTCCAGAGGATAGAGTGGAAGGGTTCTCCCTTAGCAGATCGCGGTTCTCTATGACCCCCACCATTGAAGTGCCCAAGCGAGGCTTACCCGTTACCATCATCACGGGTTTTTTGGGCAGTGGGAAAACCACCCTGCTCAACCACATCCTGCGCAACCAGAAGGGGATGCGCACAGCGGTACTGGTCAACGAATTTGGGGAGATTGGCATCGACGGCGAGCTGATTGTCTCCAGCGAAGAAGACCTCGTAGAGCTCAACAACGGCTGCATCTGCTGCACCATCCGCGACGACATTGTCGAGAGCGTGCTGCGCCTGATGGAGCGCTCCGACAAAATCGACTACCTGGTGGTGGAGACCACAGGACTGGCGGATCCCTTGCCGGTTGCCCTCACCTTTTTGGGGCCAGAACTGCGGGATCTGACACGACTGGACTCGATCATCACGCTGGTGGATGCTACTAACTTCGCCCCCGACCTGTTCAACAGCGACGTCGCCTACAGCCAAATTGCCTATGGGGATGTCATTCTCCTCAACAAAACGGACTTGGTTGAGCCGGCGGAAATCGAACGCTTGGAAAAACGCATCCGCGAGATCAAGGAAGATGCCCGCATTTTGCGCACGGTCAACAGCGCAGTGCCCCTGGAGCTGATCCTGGATACAGATCTGTTTCAGTCCAGCTCTCTGCCTCAGGAGGAGGCTCACGACACTGAGCATGGGCACGAGCATGACCATGAGCATAACCATGAGCACGACCACGAACACGGCCACGAGCATGGCCACTCGCACCGCAGCCACATCGAGGTTGATGGTTTTAACTCCCTGGCTTTTGAGAGCGATCGCCCCTTTTCTCTAGACGCCTTCCAGAACTTTCTCAATGAGTTGCCCGAGGCAGTCTTTCGGGCCAAAGGGATCCTGTGGTTTGAAGAAAGCCCAGAGCGACATATCTTCCACCTCAGCGGTCGGCGCTACACCCTCAGTAGCGATGCATGGCCTCGCCAGCCCAAAAACCAGTTGGTGCTCATCGGCCAGCACCTCGATACGGCCAAGCTGCGGCAAAAGTTGGAAGCCTGTCTTGTCCCTGCACCCGTCCAGGGCTAAGAACTGGATGGCAGCTTAGAAGCGTCGGGCCCCGTTCCCCCAGCCTCGCGAGGGGAGCCTTGAGAGAGGGCATCCCAGCCATGTCCGACATTTTTGTGATGATCCGCAACCAGGCCAACAACGCCCTCACTTCCATCGACGGGATCCCTTTTGTCGCCTTTCTGGAGCGGGAGGGGCAACTGATTGCGGAAGAAACCATCGAGTTAATCTACGCTGACGCCGGCTTTGATGACCTGCCGATTGGAGAATACACTGTGGGGGTACGGCATGAACGGGTGGAGCCGCCAAAAGCCACCTGCCCAGTTGCGATTAGGGGTGCCGACGAAGTTGTTTTGGTAACATTTGTTTACCTTGAGCCCGAGCGGGTTCTGCTGAACGCTCAGATTGCTGTGGAAAAAAGGTTGTAACCATGACCGTCAAAGTGATCCCATCGCACTCCATCAAAGCTTTTCGCTATCGAGTGTTTTGTTTGGGACAAGATCTCTGGAATGCCCGGGATCCGATTAGCCGTGCCAACCTGGCCCTACAACTGGCCGACGCGGCCACAACCCTGGCTCGCATGGAAGTCCAAGCCGCTCAGCCCTTCAGCTCAAGCCCTTCCTATTCCCTGCCAGAAGCAGGCCATCGGTGATTGATCCAGGCCGGCCTTGAGGCCAGAGGCAAGGGATCCCGCCTGACCCGCATCACTCCCACTCGATGGTGCCTGGCGGCTTGGAGGTGATGTCGTAAACCACACGGTTGACGCCGGGCACCTCGTTGACGATGCGGTTGGAGATGGTGGCCAAGAGGTCGTAGGGCACCCTGGCCCAATCCGCCGTCATACCGTCTTCGCTGGTAACCAGTCGTACCACCACTGGGCAGGCATAGGTGCGCCTATCCCCCATCACCCCCACCGAGCGCACTTCCGGCAGCAGCACGGCAAAGGCTTGCCACAGCTTGGGGTAGTAGCCGGAGCGGTTGATCTCCTGGCGGACAATCATGTCGGCCTCGCGCAGGGTTTCCAGACGCTCCTTAGTGACCTCGCCCACAATGCGGATGGCCAGGCCCGGCCCTGGGAAAGGATGGCGGCCAACAATTTCTTCCGGCAAACCCAGCGAGCGGGCCAGTTGCCGCACCTCATCCTTGAAAAGCTTGCGCAGAGGTTCTACCAGCTTAAAGCGCAGATTTTCCGGCAGGCCGCCGACATTGTGGTGGCTTTTGATCTTGACGGCGATGCGCTCTCCGGTCACCGGATCCACATTCGTGTTGGCCGACTCGATCACATCGGGGTAAAGAGTACCCTGGGCTAAGTACTCGAAGGGGCCCAGCCGCTGGGATTCTTCCTCAAAGACGCGAATAAACTCTGCCCCAATGCGCTTGCGTTTTTCTTCCGGGTCGGTAACTCCCTTCAACTGTTGGAGGAAGCGCTCCTGGCCATCTACGTAGTGGACAGGGATGTGAAATTGTTCCTGGAAAAGGCGCAGCAGCCGCTGCGGCTCATCCTTGCGCATAAACCCCTGATCGATGAAGACGCAGGTGAGCTGGTCGCCGATGGCCTTGTGCAGCAAAAAAGCCAGAGTGGAACTATCCACCCCGCCGGAGAGAGCCAGCAACACCTTCTTGTCGCCCACACGGGCCCGGACTTCCCGAATCGCCTCCTCCAGAAAAGCTTCCGTTGTCCAGGTGGGCTCGCAGCCGCAGATGTGGTAGACAAAATTGCGAATGAGAAAGGCACCCGCCTGCGAGTGGGCCACCTCTGGGTGAAATTGCACTCCGTACAGACGACGCGCCGGGTTGGCAATGGCGGCAAAGGGGGTGTTGTCCGTGGCGGCCAGGGCGTGAAAACCTGGCGGCAACTCGGTCACCGCATCCCCATGGCTCATCCACATAATGCTGTTTTCCGGCAAGTTGGTGAGCAGGTCGGTGGGATCCAAAATGTGCAGGGCGGCACGGCCGTATTCCCCCTTCTGGGCTGGCTCCACCTTGCCCCCCAACTGCTGCACCATGAGCTGCATGCCATAGCATACGCCCAGGATGGGGATCCCTAAGTTCCAGATCTCCGGGTCACAAGCAGGAGCGCCCGGCTCATAGACCGAGTTGGGGCCGCCGGAGAGGATGATGCCCTGGGGCCGTATTTGCCGCAGGTGTTCAGCGGTGGTGCGGTAGGAAAGGATTTCCGAATAGACGTGGGTTTCGCGAATACGACGGGCAATGAGCTCCGAGTACTGGGATCCAAAGTCGAGAATAACGATCATCTGGCGCTGCACCTTGAGGGGAGAGAGAGACAGGTCAGAGCTAAGGAGAGATGCAGAAGCGCTCACAAAACCTCGCACAGTGCAGAAGAGAAAACCCGAACCAAGAAACCAACTTGGCTGTGGATAAGAAACGTTAAGGACCTTTCCATCGTAGCAGGGATGGGGGATTTTCTTGCAGCCGCCTGTCCTGGACAGCCTCTCCCAGGCCCGCTTTGAGAACAGAACTTCTCTGAAAAACTGTCTGATGAGCCCTGCCCCGCCAGCCAAGCGATGACTCCCAGTAACAATCGCAATAGTGAACCCAGAGACGCCAGGGCCGAGCCAAGACTTATGATCGTAAGGAGGCGATCCAGACCGGTGGAGATATTGGCAGGGATCTGCGATCCATCGTTTTATGTCCATTGTGGCTGAATCCTTTCAAACCTATCTTCGTCGTCGCCGCCGCCTGCTGGCCCGACGCCTCCAACGGCAGCAGGGGTGGGGTGTGGTTTTGGCTTTGTTGGCTTTGTATTTGCTCAGTTGGGATGCGCCGGGCCAGGCTGGGCTATTGCCGCACCTGTGGAGGGGGCAACCCCTGTGGTTGGTGGTGATCCCGCTGTTGGGGGGAGGGCTGTACAGCTTGGGTGCAGGGCTCATCTGGATGCTGCGGCAGCGCCGACTTCCCCAGGGATCCGCAGGTTCTGCTCAGCTTCTGGCCCAGATGATCAGCTTGCCCCACTTGGCTTTGGCCGCTCTGCTCTGGCTGGGGTTGGCGATTTGGGGAGAGCATCTTCTGCCTTTTCTGGCCCAGCAAAAGCCGCAGTTGTTGGCAGGCCTGGTGATCAGTTGGCTGCTGGCCCAGGGGTGGAGTTTTCTGCAAACGGGTTGGGTGGTAGAGGCCGGACAACTGTGGGCCGATTATCTGCAGGAGTTGCGCAGCTCTGTATTGCAGCCCTGCTACCAGCGCCTGGAAACCTGTCGTCGCTCACTCCATTTTTACCATGCCATTTGGCAAGATCTGCAACTGGAAGAACTGGAGGCCCAGCACCTGATTCAACTGTTGTCTGAGTCGCTGCTGCCGCTGACGCTGCCGCTCAAGGTTTATGCTCAGCGGGTTCACCATTGCTGTCAGCAGTTGGCGGCCTTATTGGCCCAGATGCAAGAGCGGGTAGAACGGCTGGAGCAGGTGCTTTTGGATATAGAGCTGGAGTTGGCTGCCCAGCAGCCGTTGCAAGCTCAGCCCCAGCCGATCAACTTGCTGGCAGAAGATTGGGCCAACTGCCAGGAGCTGGATTTGCAGGAGCTGGTGTGCTTGAACCAGGAGCTGCTGGGCGCCGACCGATCTTTGCAGGGCTTGACCCAAGAGCTGAAAGGCTGGGCCGACCGAGCCATTCCTGCCGGATTGCAACTGGGATCGCGATGGCTGGGATCCCTGGGATGAAGAAGGCTGCCCCGCCTACCTCTGAGCCCCCCGAACTGGAGGCCCTCTGGGAGAGCTGGCTGGCGGAGCTGGGCTGGCAGCCTTCTGAGCCGCAGCGGCAGCAACTGCAACAGCTCTATCCCCTGGTGATGGCCGGAAACCGCACCCAGAACCTGACCCGCATCACCGCTCCCACCGATTTTTGGGAGAAACACCTGTGGGACTCGCTGCGGGGCCTGCGCTTGCTGGGATCCTGGGCGGCGATTCAAGCTCGGCCCTGGCGGGGCATCGACATCGGCACCGGGGCAGGGTTTCCAGGGATCCCGGCCCAAATTGCCCTGCCCCAGGCCAGCTTCACCCTCCTGGACAGCAGCCAACGCAAGATTGCCTTTGTGCAAGGGGCCCTGCAGCAGCTCTCCCTGACCCAGGCGCGGGCGGTGGCCCAGCGAGCCGAAATCTGGGGGCAAGACCCGCAGGAACGCGGCAGCTACGATCTGGCCCTGGCCAGAGCCCTGGCAGCGGCGGAGGTTTGCGCCGAGTATTGTCTGCCCCTGCTCAAGGTGGGGGGACGCGCCATTCTCTACCGCGGCCATTGGACCGAGGCAGAAGCCCAAACTCTGGAGCGAGCCCTTTCTCTCCTGGGGGGGAAGCTGATCCACGTCGAAGCCTTCACTACCCCCCGCAGCCACGGGATACGGCATTGCCTGCTGGTGGAGAAAGTTGCCCCCACACCAGCTTGCTATCCCCGTCCTCCCGGCATTCCCAAACGCCAACCCCTGGGACAGGACAAGCACCGCTAAAAGTTGGGATCCTTAATTTCCTAGTTCAAAAAAGCTTCTGCAAGTTCCTGGAGAAAGATCTTGAACAGGTAGTTTGCAAATGCCGTCGGGGAGACTAAGATGTGGTTGGCATCAGGTTCGGATTGAGCCAATGGTCTAACCAGGTGAGCTTCCGAACTGAGCGCTAAAAGGTTAAGGTTCGGAGTTCGCTACGTTATGACCATTTTTGTGGGCAACTTGTCCTTCAAAGCCAGTGAAGAAGACCTACGGCTTGTGTTTTCCGAGTACGGCACCGTCAAGCAAATTAAGCTGCCAGTGGATCGGGAGACGGGCCGCAAGCGGGGCTTTGCTTTCGTGGACCTGGAAAACGAGGCCGACGAGCAGAAAGCCATCGACGAGTTGGATGGCGCCACCTGGATGGGCCGGGATCTGAGGGTTAACAAGGCAATGCCGCGTCAGGCCGGCGCAGGCGGCGGCAGGCGGGATAGCCGTTCTTCCCGCTTCTAATCGGATAGGCTCTGGGCCGGGGATCCCTCTCTTCTCTCCCCGGCCTTTAGCTTTGGCCGAAGATGACTCTGGCCAGAAAGGCTAAGCCAAACCAGACGGAGGCCACCAAGACAATGGTCGGGCCGGAGGCGACGTTGAGGTAGTAGCTAGCGTACATCCCCAGCAGGCTAGCGCTGACGCCAAAGAGGGATCCCAGCAGCATTACCTGGTGCAGGCGAGGCGCCAGCAGGTAAGCTGTTGCTGCTGGCGTGATGAGCATGGCCAGCACCAGCAGCACCCCCACCGCCTTCATGCTGGCCACCAGAGTGAGGGAGGTGAGCGCCATCAGCCCCCATCCCAACCCTGCAGTAGGCAGGCCGGCTGCCTTGGCCCCCAGGGGATCGAAACTGTAGAAGGTCAGCTCCTTAAAAAAGAGGGCCACCAATCCCAGCACCAGGACGGTGATGCCCACCACTGTCAACACATCAGCGGCGCTCACCCCCAGGAGGTTGCCGAAGAGGAAGTGGTTGAGATCGATGCGGGCCCGCCGTTGGATTAACGTGATTAAGAGGATCCCTAGGGCAAAAAAAGCAGAAAAGACGATCCCCATGGCCGCATCGGGCTTGAGGGGGGTGGCGGAGCGGATCCACTGGATGAGCAGGGCGCTCAGTAACCCCGCCACGAAGGCACCGACAAAGAGGTTGAGATCCAGCAGGTAGGCAATGGCCAGGCCCGGCAGCAGCGAATGGCTGAGGGCATCCCCCAGGAGGGCCAAGCTTTGCACCAGCAAATAGCTGCCCACCACCGCGCAGAGAACGCCGATGGCCACCGCCACCAGCAGAGCCCGCTGCATAAAGGCAAACCGCAAGGGATCCGCCAGGGTGTGCCAGAGCCCTTCCATACCACCCCTCACCCCCTAGGCAGCTGAGTCCAAGGGCAGGATGCGGCCATAGGCCCGCTGCAACACCTGCGGCTGCAGCACCTGCTGCGGGGATCCCTGGGCAATCAGGACGCGGTTGAGGAGAAGCACCTCATCAAAGTGGGCCAGCGCCTGCCCCAGGTCGTGGTGCACCACCATCACGATATGGCCGGCGTCGGCCAACTCCCGCAAAACCTGAAACACAATGGCCTCGCTGGGCTGGTCGATCCCGGCCAGCGGCTCGTCCAGGGCGTAGATCTCGGCTGCCTGCGCTAGAGCCCGCGCCAAAAACACCCGCTGCTGCTGTCCCCCTGATAGCCGACCGATGGGCCGATCCCGATAGGCCCCCATCCCCACCCGCTCCAGAGCTTGCGCTGCCCGCTCCCGACCTTGCGGACCGATGCGGCGCAACCAGCCGGCAGCTCTCACCTGTCCCATCACCACCACATCCCACACCGTGGCCGGAAAGCTCCAGTCGATGGCCGACCGCTGCGGCACATAGGCCACCTGCTCCCCCCGCAGCGCCTGGCCGCCGTAGCGCACCTCGCCCCCCTCTTTTGGCACCAACCCCAGCAGCGCCTTGAGAAAGCTGCTTTTGCCAGCCCCGTTGGGGCCCAGGATGCCCGTGATGCACCCTGGCTGGATCTCGGCGCTGATCCGCTCCAACGCCAGCAACTTGCCATAGCGCACCGTCAGATCCCGCACCACCAGAGAGGCCGGACGAAGAGGGAGAGCAATCGCTGGCTTTTTCATTTTCCTTTCATTTTCGCCAAGACCAGTGTACCCTAAGGGGAAACTCAAATAGTGAAACAATTATGAAAACCAAGATCTTTTCTTTGCGCCGCTTGGTGGTGGGGCTTGGCCTGCTGATGGGCGGTTGGACATCTCTGGCCAGCTTGGCTGTGGCACGTCCCCGCGTTGTGGCTACCACCACTCTGATTGCCGATTGGGTAGAGCAGGTGGGTCAAGATCGCATCCAGCTCAGCAGCCTGCTGCAGCCGGGACAGGATCCCCACGTCTATGAGCCGACACCGGCAGATGCCGCAGCTCTCGAGCAGGCGGATCTGGTGTTTTACAACGGCTACAACTTGGAGGCGGGGTTGATTCGTCTCGTCAACGCTGCTGCTCAACGGGCGCGGCGGGTTGCCCTGGCCGAGATCCTCGACCCCATCGTCACCGATGAGGACGGGATCCCGACGCCGGATCCCCATGTATGGGGCAATGTGGAAAACGTCATCCTCATGGTGGAGCCCATTGCCCAGGAGCTGGCGAAACAGGTGCCCGGCGAAGCGGCTTTTTTTCAGGCCAATGCCGCCGCCTATCGGGCGGAGCTGGAAGAGCTCCACGCCTGGATCGCGGAGCAGATTCAGACCATTCCCCCTGGCAACCGGGTTTTGGTGACCACCCACGCTGCCTTTGCCTACTACACCCAAGCCTACGGCCTGAAGATGGGGGGATCCCTCTTGGGGATCAGCACCGAGGAACAGCCCAGCGCCCAGACGGTGGCTCGGTTGGTGGAGGAGATCCGCGCCCTGGGGGTGCCAGCGGTTTTTGCCGAGACCACCCTTAACCCCGCTCTCATCCAAACGGTGGCCGCCGAAGCGGGAGTCCAGGTGGCCGAACAGGAACTGTACTCGGACTCCCTAGGGGAGCCAGGCAGCGGTGCCGAAACCTACATCGCTATGATGCGCCACAACACCTGCACGATTGTGGGGGCCTTGGGCGGATCCCCTGATTGTCCTTGAGGGGCAGAATCGAGGCAGGGGGGCTGAGTTTTGTATGATAGGGGCTCAGACCCTTGTTTTCTTACCGCGTCCATGCCTGCTGCTATCCGTCGCCCGCCCCGTTCCCTCTATTGTGGCCAAGTGCGCCCAGCTCACATCGGCCAGAGTGTTACCCTCTACGGCTGGATCGACCGCCGCCGCGACCACGGGGGCGTGATCTTTCTCGATCTGCGGGATCGCTCCGGCATTGTGCAACTGGTGGCGGATCCCCAGAAGACCCCCCTCTCCTACGAGCTGGCTAAGGAGGTGCGCAGCGAATACGTAGTGCGGGTTACAGGTAGGGTTCAGCAGCGGCCTGAAGACTCCTTTAACCCCCGCCTGCCCACCGGCGAAGTGGAGGTCTACGCAGAAGAGCTGGAAATTCTCAGCCGCGTGGGCAAGCAGCTTCCCTTCAGTGTCTCGGGGGAAGAAGGGGAAGAGGTGCGGGAGGAGATTCGCCTGCGCTACCGCTACTTGGACTTAAGGCGGGAGCGCTTGTCCCGCAACCTGCAACTGCGCCACCAGGTGATCAAGGCCATTCGCCGCTTTCTGGAGGACGAAGAAGGCTTTATCGAGGTGGAGACCCCCATCCTCACCCGCTCCACCCCCGAAGGTGCCAGAGATTACTTGGTGCCCAGCCGCGTCAACCCCGGCGAGTGGTTTGCCCTGCCGCAGTCGCCCCAGCTTTTTAAGCAGTTGCTGATGGTGGCTGGCGTGGATCGCTACTACCAAATTGCCCGCTGTTTTCGGGATGAAGATCTGCGGGCGGATCGCCAGCCGGAGTTTACCCAGTTGGACATGGAGATGAGCTTCCTGGATCAGGAGGCAATCTTGGAGCTCAACGAGCGGCTCATCGGCCACATCTTCAAAACTGTCAAAGGGATCGACCTGCCCCGTCCCTTCCCGCGGCTGACCTACGCCGAGGCTATGGCCCGCTACGGCTCCGACAAACCCGACACCCGCTTTGGGCTGGAGTTGGTGGATGTTTCGGGGGTGTTTCAGGGATCCCGCTTTCAAGTCTTTGCCAAAGCCCTGCAGCAGGGGGGAGTGATCAAGGCTCTGCCGGTGCCCGGCGGCGACGAGAGGATCTCCAACACCCGCATCAAGCCCGGCGGCGATCTGTTCAAGCTGGTTACCCAGTACGGGGCGGGCGGCCTGGCCTTCATTCGGGTGCGCGCCGGCAGCCTCGATACCATTGGTGCCCTCAAGGAAAGCCTTAGCCCTGAGCAGGAGAAGCAGTTGCTGCAGATGACCAACGCCAAGCCAGGGGATCTGCTGCTGTTTGGGGCAGGGCCGGCTGCCGTGGTCAACGAGTCGCTGGGCCGCCTGCGGCTGCACCTGGGGCAGGAGCTGGGCTTGATCCCGGAGAACGCCTTGAATCTTCTCTGGATCACCGATTTCCCCATGTTTGAGTTCAACGCCGAGGAAAACCGCCTAGAAGCCCTGCACCACCCCTTTACCGCTCCCCCCCCCGACGACTTGGCCGACCTAAAAACGGCGCGGGCCCAGGCCTACGACCTGGTCTGGAACGGCGTGGAAGTGGGCGGGGGATCCCTGCGCATCTACCAGCGGGAGATCCAGGAGCAGGTTTTCCAGGCCATCGGCCTCACCCCTGAGCAGGCGCGGGACAAGTTTGGCTTTTTGCTAGAAGCCTTTGAGTACGGCACGCCGCCCCACGGGGGCATCGCCTACGGCCTAGACCGGCTGGTGATGCTGCTGGCGGGGGAAGATTCCATCCGCGATGTCATCGCCTTTCCCAAAACCCAGCAGGCTAGGTGTTTGCTCACCGGCGCCCCTGCCGGCGTCGAGCCCAAGCAGCTCAAAGAATTGCACGTGGCTTCCACCTATCAGCCCAGCTAAGGGATCCCTCCACCTGTGTGGGAGGATGGATAGGCATGTACCCCTACTCTTGGGTCTCCTTATGCTAGATCTGACCGGAAAGAAAGCCTTGGTAACTGGCATTGCCAACGAGCGCTCCATCGCCTGGGGCATTGCCCAGCAACTGCACAAAGCGGGAGCTACGTTGGGGGTTACCTACTTGCCAGACGAGCGGGATCGCTTCAAAACCAAAGTCCAGCAATTGACGGAGCCCCTGCAGCCGGATTTTCTCCTTCCCTGCGACGTGCAAAGCGACCAGCAGATCAACGATCTGTTTCAAGGGGTGGCCCAAAAATGGGGTCAGGTCGATATCTTGGTTCACTGCCTAGCTTTCGTTAAAAAAGAAGAGCTGAGCGGCAACTTTAGCGATATCTCGCGGGAGGGGTTTGCCCTGGCCATGGATGTGAGCACCTACTCCCTGATTGCCCTCTGCCGGGCCGCCAAGCCCCTCTTGAGAGCCGGCAGCAGCATCCTCACCCTCACCTATCTGGGGGGCGTGCGGGTGGTGCCCAACTACAACATGGCCGCTGTCACCAAAGCGGGCCTGGAAACCTGTGTTCGCTACCTGGCGGCCGAGCTGGGCCCTGCCGGGATCCGGGTGAATGCTATCTCTGCCGGGCCCATTCGCACCCTGGCTTCTTCGGCGATTTCGGATTTTCATGCCATGCTGCACGCGGTGGAGGAGAAAGCTCCGCTGCGGCGCAATATCACCCAGCTCGAGGTGGGCAATGTGGCTGCTTTTTTGGCCAGCGACCTGGCCAGCGGCATTACCGGCCAGGTGATCTATGTGGATAGTGGATATAGCATCCTGGGTTTTTAGGCTCTTGGGGATCCCCCTGGCATGAATCGCTTCTCACCTTTGCAGCGGCTGCTGCTCACCTGGATTTTGATCGTCATTAGCGGCTGGCTGGCCCTGCAGGTGGGCCGGCTGTTTGGCCATCTGCTCACCACCCTCCTGACGGCAGCGGTGCTGGCCTTTTTGCTCAACTATCCGGTACAGGTGCTGCAGCGCTATCGGGTCAGTCGGGGTTTGGCGGTCACCCTGGTTTTTGCCCTGTCGGTGGTGCTGCTGGCCTTGGTAGGGATCGCCATCGTGCCCATCCTGGCCAAGCAGGTGGTGCAGTTGGGGGCGCGGATCCCGGAGTGGGTGGATACCTTACAAAGCTGGCTGGATCAAATCAGCCTGTGGGCGGCAGAGCGCAACATCAACCTCGGCCAGACGGAGCTGGTGAACACCCTCCTCAACCGCCTGCAGGCCAGTGCCGAAAAAATTGCCAGCCAATCCCTAGACATCCTCCTGGGCACCTTTAACCAGGTGGTTGACTTGGTGTTGGTGTTGGTGCTGGCCCTCTACATGCTGCTCTACGGCGGCCAGTTTTGGCAGGGGTTGCTCAGCCTCTTCCCCAAGCCCTGGGGGCCGCGCATCGGCGAAGCCCTGGCTCTGAGTTTCCAGAACTTTCTCATCAGCCAGTTGGTGTTGGGGTTCATTATGGCCCTGATGCTGGTGCCAGTGTTTGGGCTGCTGCGAGTACCCTTTGGGCTTTTGTTTGGCCTCTTGATTGGCCTGCTGGAGGTGATCCCGCTAGTGGGGGGCTTTATCGGCATCGGCGCGGCAGCAGTGCTGCTGGCCTTCCAAGATATCTGGCTCAGCCTCAAGGTGGTGCTGGTCTCCCTAATTGTGCAGCAGATCAAGGATCGAGTCATCGCTCCCCGGCTAATGGGGGAACTGATTGGCCTCAACCCGGTGTGGATCTTGATTGCCCTATTGGTGGGGGCGCAACTGGGGGGCATCTTGGGCGTGATCGTTGCCATTCCCCTAACCAGTGTGGTGAAAAGTCTCTACGAGATTGCCCGTTCCGCCGACTTGGCCGCCGAAGATGGCTTATCCCCTGCTGCGAAGGTGACCTCCCTCAGCAAAAGCCCCATCGAAACCCACCGGGATCCCACCTTGCCCAAGCCAGAGACCCAGCAGGTCTAGCCCCTTTTTCGCAGACGACTCTTCCAGGCAGCAACCTAGCCCCGATCCCCATCTCCCCTCTCCCAGAGGAAGAGGGCCGCGGGTGAGGGGCTGGGCCTTGTCCTAGCGAATTTTTCCCTCAATGAAAGGCACTTCTAGCACCTTTTCGTGCTGGATGGGGCCATGGCCAAAGTAGCCCCCTTCCCCAAACAACTCGCCGTGGTCGGCAGTAACCGTGATGTAGGTGTTTTTGGGAACCAGATCGAACAGTTGCTCAAAGACCCCATCTAGGTAGCGCACCGCCTCGATCTGCCGCTGGCGCAGCTCCTCCAACTGGGCGGAATTGAAAAAGGGGATCCCGGCCTCTTCCCCTTCATCCAGGCGCTTTAACACACCATTGACCCCAGAGATGCGGGGCCACGAGCTGGGATCCTCGTCGGGCAGGGCGTAGGGATAGTGAGTTTCGCCCACATTTAATAGGTAAAAGCTGGGGCGATCCGGCTCGAAGCGCAACTGCTCCACCATGGCCGCCATATCGTTGTGCCGCGGCATGAGACGGTAGGAATCGAAGTCGCGATTGAGCAGGGTGCTGGGGTTGAGCACCGGCAGGGAGACCATGGCATGGGTGGTGTAGCCCAGTTGATGCTTCAGGAGCGTTGGCAAGTAGAGGTGAGGCAGCAGATGCTTGAACTCAATCGGCTGCCGGGTGCCGAGGCGCTCGTTGTAACGCAAATACTCCTGCTTGTAGTGCTCAGAGGCGAAAACGTGGGTAGGGCTGGTGTGAGGCAACAGGCCCATCAGCAGGTTGTAATGGGCGGGAGCCGTCCAGGAGGCGTAGCTCCAACGCTTTTCCAGGGATCCCAACTTGAGCAGATGCTTGGGGTTAGCCGCCAGCAGGCTGTCGAAGCGGCAACTGTCCAAAATGATCAACAGGTAGTGATTTTGCCCTTGGGGCTCAGGTCGGGGAGCGGGCTCAGGCAAGGGATTGGCAGAAGATCTCCACCAGCTTAGGAGTCCCATTCCTCTTCCTCCTCTTGGCCGGGGTAGGGACGTCGGACTATCCGCCAGTTGGGGGTAGTGGCCGTGTCGTCTTCCTCCTCAGGTTCAGCGGGTTGGCGAATGCGTTCCGGCGGGATATTGGAATAGGAATAGCGACCTGCCTGGGGATCCGGCTCGTACTCCGGCAGATCTTGAGGCAAATAGTGGTCGGGGGGAATCATCTGCGCTTCCAAGAAGCGCACTCGGTCGATGAGCTGGTTTAACTTGCGGATTGCCTGTCGCTGCAACGCCTGATCATGCAGCCGCCAAGCGCCCACATACAGAAACCCCAAGCCGACTCCTACCCCATAGGCAGTGAACAGCGTCAGCGACAAAGGAATCGCAGCGCCGGCTTGACCAGCCACGACGACCGCTGCTGTGGATCCCCAGTTTTGGACAAGGAAAACGAGCAGGGCCAGTATCCACAGGCCCAGGAGTATGGAGCGGATATTCTGGAGCATGGCCGCCACCTTCCCTTTTCACTAGGCTATCACCACCCCTGCAACGGGCGGAGGGAACCCCGATTCCTCAGCCACCTCCGATGACGTTGGATCCCCAGCCCGGAGCCACTTGAGCCGCCCTGAGGATAAAGGCAGCCAGGTTGCGCAGCGCTTCATCATCCATCCAGGAGGGAGGCACAGGGCGGCAGCCATAGCTAACTTCGGTGCCATCGTAGCTGCGGGGATCCCGCTGGTACTCCATGAGAGCTTGAATGGTGTCGCGGGGCGGGGTGGCGCCGCGCAAGGCCTTGAGCGAAAGGGAAATGTTAGGAGCCGGTAGGGTAGAGCCACCCACGTGGCAGTTCAGACAGGCAGCCTGAAAGCGATTTTTCCCGTCGGTAAGTTGCTCTGGAGTAAAGGTGAGCATGTGCCCTTCGGCATCCCAGGGCAACTCTATTGGCTCAGTGGTTCGCAGGTACTGGCTCACATAGGGATCAACGCGGCCTGCCGCTGGGCTAGCTATCCCTAGCCATACCAAAAGCAGGATCCCGGCCCACCTCCAGCCACGGCCCGGGATCCCCCACCGGTTTGCCCCTTGAGTTTGCCCAGGCATTAGAGATAGGCGGAAAGGTCGCTGTGGGATTCGCTCTTGGTGCCGCCCCAGCCGGGTACGGTCTTAGCCTGCACTAGGATGTAGCCGGCAATTAACTTCAGATCCTCATCGGTGAGGTTGCGCAGGCGAGGATACTCACTCAGAAGCTGGGTGTTGGGATGATATTCCACCAGGGACTCTACCCCGTCATAGGTGACCGGGTTCTTGATGTAGTCTACGATCGCCAACACATTATCGCGGGGAGGTGTTGCCCCCTCCAGATCCGAGAGCTTCAGGCTCACGTCCGGGTTGGGATAGGTCTGGCCACCCACATGACACTGGGCACAGGCTTTGTTGAATAACTGCTTTCCTCTGGCCAGTTGCGCTTCCGTGAAAGTGATGGACTCGGTTGGCGACAAGGCTACAGGAGGAATCTGCCTGGCCGCCAAGGCCGGCCCCCAGGCATATCCGGCCATCCCCAAAGCCAAGATCAGGACCAATAACCGACGACGCGCCATCGCGAACGCTTTCTGAAGAGAAAAAGATTTGCTAAACATGGTTCTCCGTAGTTCGATCTTAGAAGGGGGGGGTCAGCTCCGCTCCAGCGACAAACCCGACAACAGGATCAAGAATAGACCATTGCGAGATCATTTGCCGATGGGATCCGGGATCGCTTTTGCAAGCTATTCTCTTCGACTTTTAGTGTTAAGTTTGATTGCGGATCCAGCGCCCCCTCAACGGTTGGGTTAGTGCCCCCACCCTGCCGAGAGCGGCAATGCGATCCACAAAAGCAAACTCGGAGAAGGGATCCCTTGCCTTCTGGAGAGGACAGCAGCGGTTGGCTTGATCCGCTGCCGAGAAAACCTAGGGCCGGCAGAGGTTGGGGCAGATAGGGTTGAGGAGTCTTCAAAGGCGGTTCAATTGCTAGGGATCCCCTGACTGGGGCTATCCTGTAAGCATCTCGCCTGCGTGCGTTCTCTAGATGGGAAGGCCATGCCTTGGGATCTGGGGCGGTTTTGGAACACGCTGACCTACTACGAAGCGCTGCCCTTTGCTGACCTCTGGCGCTGGGTTCAGAATGGGTTTCAGACAGCAGCCGTTGACTTCATGCCTCCTTCCCTGGCGACTTCAGCTCCCCTTCCCGTGATCCTCTTGGGCGATGGCCTACCAGTGGGGCTGGCGGAGGCGCTGCACCGGCAAGGGGCAGAAGTCCAGGAGAGAGGGGATGAGGTGACAGCCAGGGTCATCCTCGGTCTGGAGAACCGGGAGAAAGCTAAGGCCTACCTAGAGCGCCTGCGCCGCAGCGGCCAAACAGAACAGTTGCTCTTTGACTTCCGCCAGCCCGATCCCCAGCTGAACCAGTTCTGGGGCATCCTCGACGATGTGGTGATGGGCGGGGTGAGTCAAAGCCAACTGCTCTGGGGGGAGGGTGAGCTGCTGTTTACGGGCCAGGTTTCCACGGCCAACTTCGGCGGCTTTGTTTCCACCCGCACGCGCAATTGGCAGCCGCCCTTGGATGCCTCAGGGTTTGCCGGCCTGGAGCTGCAGCTACGGGGCGATGGACAGCGCTACAAGGTTCTGCTGCGGGATCAAGGGGGCTGGGACAGCCCGGCCTACAGCTATGCTTTCGACACCACCCCAGGGGAGGAGCAGACTGTCCAGGTTCCTTTTGCCGAGATGGTGCCCACCTTTCGCGCCCGCCGGGTTGCCGCTCCCCCCTTGAATACCCGCCAGATCCATTCGCTGCAACTGATGCTGAGCAAGTTTGAAGCGGACGGCAGCCCCAACCCCCGTTTTCGGCCTGGGCCGTTTCGGCTGGGCGTGCGTTGGATCGGGCTCTATCGCCAGGAGCCGCTGCCGCAACTGATTGGGGTGGCGCGGGGATCCCTAACTCCCGATTGGGTGGCGGCCCTGCAGGAGAGCTCCAGCCGTTGGTGTGGGGTGGAGATTCCCGCCGAGATCGAGGGATCCACCTTAGCCGCTCACCTACTGCGCCTTTTGCGCTCGCCCGCCAGTGTGGGCCGGGTGGTGCCTCTGGAAGCCTTCCATGGCTAGGCTTCTTGGCGGCCTCCAGGGATCCCTGGGGATGGGGCTTTTGGCTCTCCTGTGGCTGGGGGCGGGCCAGGGGATCCCTTACCTGTTTGACTGGGACGAGCTCATTTACGCCAGCTTGGCGCGGCAGATGCTGGCCAGCGGCGATCCCCTGGCTTTGCAGATCAACGGCGAGCCCTTCTACGAGAAGCCGCCCCTGTTTTTCTGGCTGCAGGCCCTGGCGATGGCGGCCCTGGGGGTCAACGAAGGGGCGGCGCGGCTACCCAATGCGTTTGCCGGCGGCATCACGGTGGCCCTCTTGGGGGCGTGGGGAGCGCGGCTGCGCGGGGTGGGGTTTGGCTGCCTCTGGGGGGTCCTGCTCCTGACGGGCTACCTGCCCTTGTTTTTCTACAAAACCGGCCTCATCGACCCGCTGTTGAATTTGGGCATGGGCGTGGGGCTGGGATCCCTTTGGGCTGCCGACGAGGCCCGTCGCTCCGGCCGCTCCGGGCAGGGGTGGAACGCCCTGGGCGCGCTGGCCTTGGGCCTAGCGGTGTTGGCCAAAGGGCCGGTGGGGCTGGTGTTGCCGCTGGGCATCTGGGCCCTCTACAAGCTCTGGCAGCGGGATCCGCCAAGGCGGTGGGGGGAGATGGTGGCCTTCCTCGGCTTGGCGGGGGCTATTCCTCTGGCCTGGCTGGCGCTGGAAGCAGCGGCGCGGGGGCTGCGGTGGCTGGCGGCGTTTTGGCACTACCAGTGGGGTTTGGTGAGTACCCCCAGCGGCCACCCCGGCCCAGTTTACCTGCATCTCTTGGCCTTTGCTCTAGGGTGTTTTCCCTGGGCGGCTCCGGCCTTGGCCGAGATCTTGGCCAGCCTCCGCAGGAGCAGTGACTCGGCAGCGGCGGATTTAACTCAGCGGGCAGAACGCCTGCTGTTGGTGGCCTTCGGGGTGGTGCTGGCTCTGTTTTCGCTCTTGGTGCAAACCAAGTTGATCCACTACACCTCGCTGCTTTATCCCATCGGCGCCTACTTTGCTGCCCTGCGCCTGCAACGCCTGGGATCAAGAGAGGCTCAACTCAGCGTTTGGGAAGGCGGCTGGATCCTGCTGAGCGGTTTGTTTTGGCTAGCCCTGTGGCTGCTATTGCCCTGGCTGGGATCCCAGGATCCCGTCCTGCTGCTGCCGAGGGTCGAGAAGGGATTGGCGGCTTTGGGGATCCCGCTTGCCGACCTTTTTGAGAGCCTAGCGGGCAGCTTGGCGCTTGGATATCTCCAGGCCGAGGTGGAGTGGCCCTTCTTCACCTATGGCCCTGCTGTGCTCCTGGCGTTGGGGGGACTGGCCTGGATTAGAGCTCGGCACAATGCTCGGGGATGGGCCATCTTGCTCTTGGCCACGGGACTAAGCGCCCAGTTGGCCTGGAGCTGGGTTTTCCCAAGGGTGTTGCAGCATACCCAGGGGGGATCCGTCCACTTCTTCCGGCAGTTTGCCGGCCCAGAACCGGCTCTTTCGGGAAGGGTTGGCCTTTATGGGCTGCGGTCATTTGTACCCTATTTTTATGGCCCGCTGCAGGTGCCCTATGCCGCCAACCTGGAGGAGCTGGCCGCCTGGCAGGTGCCCGACTATCTGGTGACCTGGGATCCCTTTGTAGCTGAGCTAGCAGCAACTTGGCAGGTCGTAGAGCGCCGCAGCCCCTTTTGGCTGTTGAAAAAAACCTCTTCTCTCCCCTAGCCGCAAGATGAGCCAGTACGTGTTGCGTATCAGCGACCTTCCCCTTCAGGATCGCCCGCGCGAGCGACTGCTCAGCCAGGGGGCCAAAAGCCTTTCCCACGCGGAGCTGCTGGCCATTTTGCTCAATACCGGCCAGGGGCCGGGCAAGCTCTCAGCCGTTGGCCTGGCCCAGTTGCTCTTGAAAAAATTGGAAGCCCAGGGGGATCCCTTAGCCCAACTGCGCCAGCTGGAAGCCGGAGAGCTGCTGCAAATTGAGGGCATTGGCCCAGCCAAAGCAGCAACAGTGTTGGCCGCCATCGAGCTGGGGCGGCGGATCTTTTTGGCCCGACCACCCGAGCGGACGGTGATTGAATCGCCAGAACAGGCGGCCATGGCCCTAAGCGGCGACCTGATGTGGGAGACCCAAGAGCACTTTGCCGTCCTGCACTTGGACATCAAACACCGCCTCATTGGCCAGCAGATTGTAACCCGGGGAACCGCCACGGAAACCCTCACCCACCCGCGGGAAACCTTCCGCAGCGCCATCAAGCAAGGAGCCAGCCGCATCCTGGTGGCCCACAACCACCCCTCCGGCAGTTTGGATCCCAGCCCGGAGGATCTTGCCCTGACGCGGCAACTCTTGCAGGCGGGGCAACTGCTGCAGATCCCGGTTTTGGATCACCTCATTCTCGGCGGCGGCCAGTTCCTTAGCCTGCGCCAGCACACCCGCCTGTGGGAGGAGTTTCCCCAGCCGGAGTAGCACCCCCAGCCCCTCTCCCAGGGTAGCCAGCCCTCACCCCCCGCCCCAAGACCACGCGTTTAGGTTTTAAAAAATGAAGCTGGCGAACAAATAATATGTTTTGTTCTAGGTGGTGGCGGGAAT
>NZ_JANSIZ010000055.1:0-17691 GCF_047462315.1 Synechococcus sp. H60.2
GCCAGATAAGCTGCCACGACCCTTTGCCGTAGATCCAAAGAATGGGTTGGCATTCCCTTCTCTCCTTCCTCTTAAAACCTGTACCCTATTTTAAATTAACAGGCTGTATCTTTAAAAGTATCTCTATTCATCACGTGAACACGAGTTAAGATTCTTTCATCATTTGGTAGATCGGATAGGGGGAAGCCAAGCTCGACATAAAGCTCTAGTCTTGGCAGGTCTAGCAAATCTGCCACAATTACCGAAGGAAAGTTTCGACTGACAAGAACTTTCGGTTGCTCTTGGAACTGATGTAAATCCTGAACTTGCTCATAGATAGCCAGCCTCGTGCCCATAAGATCATCGCGAGAAATACGGATAGAAAAGCAAACCTCGGATTTTGCCTTATAAAGATCTGGCAATTCTCCTTCACGCACCCCTGGTGGGGCCGTCGAAGCTCGTTGATCCCTACCTTTTCCCCACAAGGGGACGGGGTTGGATTGGGTGACAGATTGAGAACTGTCCTAGGAGGAGCCGGAGAAAAGGCTCAAGTTCACTAGACTGTAAATGTGATTTAGGGTACAGATTTATGGCGACTGTCTCCGCTGCTGCTACTCCCACCGCCCCAGGGACGACTTTACTCAACGTCTGGCAAGTCCTGGCCGAAAAGTTTGCTGATCAGATTGCCCTCAGGGATCCCCATGCCCAGCCGGTTCTTGAGATTTCATATGGGGAACTGTTCCGCGGCATTCAGACGCTGGCTGCTGGCTTGCAGGCCTTGGGCATTCGCCCCGGGGATCGGGTGGCCATTTTTGCCGAGAATTCCCCCCGCTGGCTGATGGCGGATCTGGCCACGCTGTTTACGGGAGCGGTCAATGTGCCCCGCAGCGCCGTGGCGGATCCGGGTGAGCTGGGCTACATTTTGCGTCACTCCGGCAGCACGGCTTTGATTGCCCAGGATGTGAAGACCCTGAGGCGGGTGGAGCCGGTTGTGCAGGAGCTGGGCCTGGAGCGGCTGCTGCTGCTTTCCGATGAAGAAGAGGCAGGAGTATTGAACTTCTCTCAGTGGCTGCAGAAAGGGCGGGAAGGCCGCTACGAGCCGCCGCGGCTGGAGCGATCCCAGTTGGCCACCATCATCTACACCTCTGGCACCTCTGGTCGCCCCAAGGGGGTGATGCTCAGCCACGGCAACCTGATGCACCAGGTGGAGAACTTGAGTGTGGTGGTGCAGCCCCGGCCTGGGGAGAAGGTGCTGACCATTCTGCCCACCTGGCACTCCTACGAGCGGGCCTGCGAGTATTTTCTCCTCAGCCAGGCCTGTACGCTGGTCTATACCAACCCTCGCTTTATCAAGCAGGATTTGCAACGGGAGCAGCCCCACTATCTGGTGGCAGTGCCCCGCATCTGGGAGACGGTTTACGAAGGGATCCAGAGACAATTGAAGGAAAAAAGCCCCCTCATGCAGCGGCTGATCCGCACCTTGATGGCAGCCAGCGAAAGCTACGTGCTCGCCGGGCGGATAGCCCGCAACCAGTCAATTTTGCACTACGATGTCAGCCCTTGGGTGCGAGTGGGGGCCCGCCTGCAACAGGGGCTGCTCTGGCCTGTCCACCGCCTGGCCGATGCGCTCATCTACCGCAAGGTGCGGCAGGCTTTGGGCCCCAATTTTCAACAGGCCATCAGCGGCGGCGGATCCCTGCCCGCCTATCTGGATCTGTTTTACGAGGTGGTGGGCATTTCCATCCTCAACGGCTACGGCCTTACCGAAACCTCGCCAGTGCTGTGCGCGCGCCGTCCCGACAACAATGTGCGCGGCACAGCTGGCCCCCCCTTGCCAGGCACGGAGTTTCGCATTGTGAATCCGGAAACCCGGCAGCCGCTGCCGCCGGGAGAAAGAGGGCTGATCCTGGCGCGGGGGCCACAGGTGATGATGGGCTACTACAACAATCCAGAAGCCACCGCCCAGGTGCTCAGCCCCGACGGCTGGTTTGAAACAGGGGATCTGGGCTGGCTCACCCCCGACGGGCAACTGGTGATCACCGGCAGGGCCAAGGACGTGATTGTGCTGCTTAACGGAGAGAACGTCGAGCCGCAGCCCTTAGAGGATGCCTGCCTGCAATCCCCCTACATCAGTCAGATTGTAATTGTCGGCCAAGACCAAAAGAAACTGGCTGCCCTCATCTACCCCAACCTGGAGGCCCTCAAGGCTTGGGCCGCCGAGCAAGGGATCCCGACTGCTGAGGCCGAGCTGCTGGCCCACCCGCAGGTGCGCACGTTGATCTTGCGGGAGGTGCGAACCCGCATCCAGGAGCGTCCCGGCTACCAAGCGCACGAGCAAATTGCCGACTTCCGCTTTTTGCCAGAGCCCCTGAGCGTGGAAAATGGCCTCCTGACCCAGACGCTGAAAATTAAGCGCAACCCAGTAGCCGAGCGCTATGCTCACCTTATCCAGGAGATGTACCCGACGGGGAGCTAAGTTTGGGATCCCCGTTGTTGCTCCAGGTAGCGCCGGAAGCTCTCCGGGGGAATGGCCCCCCGGTAGGCGCCGCAGTAGTAGAGGGTAAGCACTGCCTTGTAGGCCCAATCGGTCGGCACCACGTCCGGGAAGGGACTGGGCAGGGTGTCTGCTTGGTTGGCGGCACAGGCCTGCAAGATCTGCTCCGTGGTGAGCTGTTCGGCCAGATCGGGGGGCAGCTCCCGCAGGTTGGCCTGGGCAAAAGCAGTGCTGGGCAGGCAGAGAGCGGAAAGAGCCGTTGCCCAAAAACTAGGAGTGAGGAAGGATCGCCAGTTCATGGTTTTGGATGGTGGGCAAGTGTCCCTTTTCCAGGGTAATACGGGCCAACAGGGCGCTTGGATGCTGTTCTGAGATTAAGATGCAAAGAACCGGGGAGCGGCACCAGCGCAGATCCGGTCGAGTCTTTGCGGCCAGCGCTGGCCTTTCTCCAAGAAGACGACAACCCGATCCCTGCTGGGGGCCGATGGTCTCAAAAACTGGCTGGGTGCAGCAGGAGCAACTTCCCTCCCGGAAGGGAGCCCTGAGGTGCCACTCCCCTCCCTGGCATGCGGATGATTGTGTTGAGAGCGCGATAAATCAAGGCCAATGAGCTTATCCAAAGGGCCAAGTTTTGACAGCCTGGATCCGCCGGATCCCAAGCTAATCGATGCCTGTGTGCACTGCGGCTTTTGTCTGACCACCTGCCCCAGCTACCGCGTCCTCGGCAAGGAGACGGACTCGCCGCGGGGACGCATCTACCAGATGGACGCCCTCAATCAGGGCCAAATCTCTCTCTCGGCAGCAGTGGTTTCCCATTTCGATACCTGCTTGGGCTGTTTGGCCTGTGTTACCGCCTGCCCCTCAGGGGTGCGCTACGACCGGCTGATTGCCGCCACCCGCCCGCAGATCGAGCGCAACTACCGCCGCAACCTCTGGGAGCACCTGTACCGCCAGTTCATCTTCTCCCTCTTCCCCTATCCGGAGCGGCTGCGGCCTCTGCTCTGGCCCCTTTGGCTCTACCAAAAAATGGGGATCGGCGCCTGGGTCCGGAAAGGGTTGGAAAAAGTCTCCCCGCGCCTGGCGGCCATGGAATCCCTCTTGCCCCCTCTGGAGGTGGAACAACTGCTGCCCAAGCGCTATCCGGAGCGGATCCCGGCGGTGGGCAAGTGGCGCTTTCGCGTGGGGCTGATCCTCGGCTGCGTGCAGCGCCTGTTTGCCCCCCAAGTGAACGAGGCCAGCATTCGCGTATTGACCCACAACGGCTGTGAGGTGGTGATCCCGCCGGCCCAGGGCTGTTGTGCGGCCTTGCCCCACCACCAAGGGCAACTGCAGCAGGCGGAAGCCCTCGCCCGCCGGATGGTGGATGCTTTTGCCGGCTACGAACTGGATGCCATTTTGGTGACTGCCTCCGGCTGCGGCCACACCCTCAAGGAGTACGGCCACCTTTTGGCCAAGGATCCCGACTACCGAGAGAAAGCGGCCCAGTTTGCGGCCAAAGTCAAGGATATCCAGGAGTTTCTCGCTCAGGTGGGGCTGACTGCTCCCCTGTACCCCCTGCAGCCGGATCCCTTGGTGCTGGCCTACCAAGATGCCTGCCACATGCTGCACGGGCAACGGCTCAGCCAGGAGCCGCGGCAACTGCTACGGCAAATTCCGGGGCTGGAACTGCGGGATCCCGTCGATGCCGCCCTCTGCTGTGGCAGCTCTGGCGTCTACAACCTGCTGCAACCCCAGATAGCAGACGAACTGGGATCCCAGAAGGTGGTCAACCTGCTCAACACCGGTGCCCAGGGGATCGTCTCTGCCAATATCGGCTGCCGCCTGCAAATTCAGAAGCACCTGCACCTGCAGGGCAAGGCTGGGATCCCCATTTATCACCCGATGGAGCTTTTGGATCGTGCTCTCCAATTGTCTAGCTAGAGCTTGAGGGCGGCGCGGGGATCGTAGGACTGAACCCGTTGCAGCTTTTCGTAGAGCTCCCGCTCCTCCTCCGAAACACGGGTGGGCAAATAGATCTGAACTACCGCGTAGAAATCGCCCCGCTCCCCGTTGCCCTTGGGAAAACCCCGCTCTGCTAGGCGCAACTTTCGCCCTGGCTGCATTCCTGGTGGGATGCGCAGCTTCACCACCCCATCCAAGGTGGGCACCTCCACCTGGGCGCCCAAAACGGCCTCGCTGGGGCTGATGGGCAAGTCGCAGTAGACGTCAAACCCCTCAAGGCGGTAGAAGGGGTGCTCCTTCAGCTCGATCTTGAGATACAGGTCGCCAGCACCCCCATTAGGGTTGGGGTGGCCTTGGCCGCGCAGGCGAATCCGCTTCCCCGGTGTGATCCCAGGAGGGAGATTGACCTCCAACGTGCGATTCCCCCCCACCCGTAGGCGGCGTTTGCCCCCCTCAAAAGCTTCGGGAATGGTGAGCTGGATGGTGGCCTCCGCATCGTAGTTGGCGTTGCTGGCGGAGCTGGAGGAGCTGCTGCTGCGATCCGCGCCTGAGTTGCGCACCCGGCCCAGGAGTTGATCGATGAAGTCTTGAAAATCGTCAAATTGGCTGAAATCGACGCCACTGCTAAAACCGCTTCCCCCAAAGTCTTCGCTGAAGGAGCTGTCGCCAAAAGGGCTGCTGCTGTAAGGCTGGCTGTAGGTCTCCCGCTGGTAGCGGAACCCACCCTGCTGGTGGTACTGGCCGAATTGGTCGTATTGTCGGCGCTTGCTGGGATCCGAGAGAACTTCGTAGGCTTCGTTGATCTCCTTGAACTTCTCTTCGGCAGCTTTGTTGTTCGGGTTAACATCCGGGTGATATTTTCTTGCCAGGCGCCGATAGGCCTGCTTAATCTCGTCGGCGGTGGCCGTCTTGCTGACCCCCAAAATCTTGTAGTAGTCCTTAAAGTTTTGCATGGAGGCGTCCGCAGGCAAATTGCTGAGAATGGGCAGAAACCCAAGCAGTTGGCTTCCGACCCGTTGACCCAAAGAGAAGAAGGCGGGCTAGACGCCATCGCCTATCCCGTCCCTCCTCATTATCGGTGCTGTGAATAAGGGTGGGATCCGCCCTGAACCAGGGGGCCGCAGAGGGATCCCACTGTCGTCACTTGGTCTCGGTGAAATCGGCGTCGATGACATCGTCACTGCCGCCGGAGGTCGTCCCCGAGCCAGAGGGAGAGCTCGAAGCGGCGCCGGGCTGCTGATAGAGCTCGCTGCTCATGGCGTAAAGGGCCTCCTGCAGCTCCCGCTCTTTGCTCTGGATGGCGCTGTCGTCATCCCGCTGGATGGCCTCCCGCAGCTCTCGCACCAAGGTCTCGATTTGGCTGCGCTTGCTGGAGGAGATCTTGTCTCCCAGCTCCTTCAACTGCCGCTCAGCCTGGTAGGCCAGAGAATCGGCCTTGTTGCGGCGCTCGATTTTCTCGCGGCGGGCGCGGTCTTCGGCAGCGTATCTCTCGGCTTCGGCAATCATCCGCTCCACCTCTTTGCTATCGAGCGTGGAGGCGCCGGTAATGGAGATGCTCTGCTCCTTGCCGCTGCCCTTGTCTCTGGCCGTCACCTTGAGGATGCCGTTGGCGTCGATGTCGAAGGTCACCTCGATCTGCGGCACACCGCGGGGAGCCGGCGGGATCCCGTCCAGCTTGAAGCGGCCCAGGGACTTGTTGTCGCGGGCCAGCTCCCGCTCCCCTTGCACCACGTGGATTTCCACCGAGGTCTGCCCATCTTCGGCGGTGGAGAAGATCTCCGACTTGCGGGTGGGGATGGTGGTGTTGCGCGGGATCAGCTTGGTGGCAATACCGCCCAGGGTTTCCACCCCCAAAGACAAGGGGGTGACATCCAGCAACAACACATCTTTGACCTCGCCCGCCAGCACACCGGCCTGGATGGCAGCACCCACGGCCACCACCTCATCAGGGTTGACAGTTTGGTTGGGCTCTTTGCCTAGCAGCTCTCTCACCAGCCGCTGCACCGCCGGGATGCGGGTGGAGCCGCCCACCAACACCACTTCGTTGATGTCGGCCTTGGTGAGCTTGGCATCCCGCAGGGCTTGCTCCACCGGCCCTTTGCAGCGCTCCAGCAGGTCGGCGCAGAGGTGTTCAAACTGGGCGCGGGAGAGCTTCAGCTCCAGGTGCTTTGGACCATCGGCAGTGGCGGTGATGAAGGGCAGGTTGATGGTGGTCTCGGAGACACTGGACAGCTCGATCTTGGCCTTCTCGGCAGCTTCCGTCAGCCGCTGCAGGGCCTGCCGGTCTTGCCGCAGGTCGATCCCTTCCATGCGCTTGAACTCTTCGGCCATCCAGTCGACAATCTTCTTGTCGAAGTCGTCGCCACCCAACTGGGTATCGCCGCTGGTGGCTTTCACCTCAAAGACCCCATCTCCCACCTCCAGGATGGACACGTCGAAGGTGCCACCGCCCAGGTCGAAGACGAGGATGGTCTCGTTGTTGCGCTTGTCCAAGCCATAGGCCAAAGAAGCCGCCGTCGGCTCGTTGATGATGCGCAGCACTTCCAAGCCGGCGATCCTCCCGGCATCTTTGGTGGCCTGCCGCTGCGAGTCGTTAAAGTAGGCAGGGACGGTAATGACGGCTTGGGTAACCGGTTGGCCCAGGTAGCGGCTGGCATCGTCCACCAGCTTGCGCAGCACCATGGCCGAGATTTCCTCGGGGGCAAATTCTTTGTTCATGCGGGGTGAGTACAACTTGACGTTGCCCCGCTCGTCCCGCCGCACCTGGTAGGAGACCCGCTTGGCATCGACGTTCAGCTCATCGTACTTGCGCCCGATGAAGCGCTTAACGGAGTAAAAAGTGTTCTCGGGGTTGAGCACCGCTTGGCGACGGGCCATCTGTCCCACCAGGCGCTCCCCATCTTTGGTGAAAGCGACCACCGAGGGTGTAGTGCGGCTCCCCTCGGCATTGGGAATGACAGTGGGGACGCCCCCTTCCATTACGGCGACAACCGAGTTGGTTGTGCCCAAGTCAATTCCTACAACTTTTCCCATCGGCTCCTTGTTCTCCTTTTGTTCAAGACGTTACCTCGGCTACCGCCGCCAGGCTGTATGAAGTAGCTTGGGCAGCCAATCCGTGAAAATTCAGCAGGTATTTAGCCGTTTTCTGGGTCGATCCTAACCAGCAGGGCATTGCGGTCAGGGCGAGAATGCCGCCCATTTCTGGCAACTGGAAGGCAGAGCAGTTACGGATCTCCGTACCTGCCGGGGCCTTGCTTCCAGGGCCGCTTGGGGCAAGGGCGGCTAGCTCTGGATAAGCTGCAGGGCTTCCAGGCTGCGGGCCACAACGGTTTCGGCCAGGGGCAGGTAGCCCATTGCTTCGGCCAGGGCTTGTCCTTCGCTGAGGGCCCAGCGCAGCACCGCCCGCAGGGCAGTGGCAATAGCGGGATCCCGGTACTGGCGGTAGGCCAGGATCCAGGTGTAGGTGACGATAGGATAAGCCCCGGCGCCGGACGGATCCGGCTCAAAGGCCCGCAGGTTCTCAGGCAGCTCGATTTCGCTCAGGGCCAGGGCCGAGGCTGCGGGGGTGGGGAGGACAAACTCGCCGCGGCGGTTTTCCAGGGCCGCCACCGATAGATCCAGGTCGCGGGCGTAGACCGATTCCACATAGCCAATCACCCCTTCGCTGTAGAGCATCTGGGCGCTCATGCCCTCATTGCCCTTGACCCCAATCCCCACCGGCCACTCCAAGGACATGCCGACACCAATCTCGGCGGCCCAAGCGGGGTCGATGGCGGCCAGGTGGCGGGTAAAGGTGTCGGTGGTGCCGCTGCCATCGGAGCGGTAGCAGACGGCGATGGGCAGGTCGGGGAGCTCCAAATCGGGGTTGAGGGCCAAAATCTGCGGATCCCGCCACTGGGTAATCTGGCCGCGGAAGATCTGCACCAAGACGGAGCGGGATAGCTTGAGGCCGGAGCGGATCCCGGGCAGGTTGTAGCCGACGGCAATGCTGCCTGCTGTCATTGGGATCATGACCACGCCCCGCTTCACCTCGGCAATCTCGGCATCGGTCATGGCCACGTCGCTGGCGGCAAAGTCCACCGTCTGGTCGATAAATTGGCGGATCCCGGTGGCACTGCCCACCGGCTGGAAGTTGATTTCCACTTTGGGATCCACCTGGCGGTAGTCGGAAAACCAGCGCAAATACAGAGGGGCCGGGAAGGTAGCCCCAGCCCCGTTGATCAACACAATCTCCCCGGAAGACTGGCTGTCGGCAACAGGGACAGCATCGCCGGCTTGGCCAGAACGGGATCCCTGTTGGCAGGCGCTTAGGCCGGCAGCAGCCAGCAACGACAGCAGCATTTCTCGACGGCGGCAGCGGGGCAGTTGAACCATGGCTGAGGCGCTCCAAGCTCTCCGCCCCGATCCTTAGTCTTGCCCACGGAGTTCTGTCAAGGGCTGCCATCTTTAGCTCTGGCAAGCACCAGAGGGGGCAACTTCCCGCAAAAGTCGGCTTCTTCTCTTCACCAACTGGTCGCCGATCCCCGCAGGGTTCGCTGCGCGCTTCGGCAAAAACGGGGATCCCAACTCTGTCTTTGTCTCAAGAGACGGAAAACAGAGCTTGCTCGAGAAAAACAAAGAAAAACAGCGAAAGAAAGAGAATGAAAGAGTTGAGTTCTGCAGCAACTGCAGAGGGATCCCCAGGCCAAAGCCTTATCTGGCAAGGCTTAGCCGGTTTCGGGCCGGATCCCCCCTGCCTTGGAAAAATCTTGACATATCTTGGAATAGAGCAATATATTGTGGATTCTGTGCAGAAATCCTGCGCTGTTTACATCTCGGTATCTGGGGGACTACTATGCCGACTTTGACTCGTTCTCCCTGGACACTGCGAGACAGCGAAAAGCTCTATCGCATCTCCGGTTGGGGGGATCCCTACTTCCGTATCAACGCCGCCGGTCATGTGGAGGTAACCCCACAGGGCCTACAGCAGCAGGAACCTGGCATCGACCTGTACCACCTGGTAATGGATCTGGTGGCGCGGGGTTTGCAGTTGCCTTTGTTGATTCGCTTTCCCGAGATCGTGGCCGACCGCATGCGGCGGATTTGCGAGAGCTTTCAGCAGGCCATCGAGCGCTTTGGCTACCCCAACGTCTATCGGGGGGTTTACCCGGTCAAGGTGAACCAGCAGCGCCACCTGGTGGAAGAGGTGGTCAAGCACGGTCGCGCCTACCACTTTGGGCTGGAGGCAGGCTCCAAGCCGGAGCTGTTGATTGCCCTGGCTCTGCTGGATACGCCTGGGGCTCTGTTGATCTGCAACGGCTACAAAGACCGCGATTTTATGGAAACGGCTCTCTTGGCCCAGCGGCTGGGGCGCACCCCCATCATCGTCCTGGAGCGGCTGCAGGAGCTGGAGCTGGTGCTGCAGGCTGCCGAGCACCTGGGCATTGATCCCATCCTGGGGGTGCGGGCCAAGCTCTCAGCCCAAGGGATCGGGCGTTGGGGCACCTCGGCTGGGGATCGGGCCAAGTTCGGCCTCACGGCCACGGAGATGTTGCAGGTGGTGGAACGGCTGCGGGAGGCCGGCAAGCTGCACTGTCTGCGTCTGTTGCACTACCACATTGGCTCGCAGATCTCGATGGTGAGCGTGCATGGGCGGGCCGTGCGGGAGGCCAGCCAGATCTACATCGAGCTGGTCAAACTGGGGGCGCCGATGGGCTATCTGGATATCGGCGGCGGCTTGGGGGTTGATTACGACGGATCCCAGTCCACCAGCCATTTCTCCCAGAGCTACAGCTTGGAGGATTACGCCGCCACCGTGGTGCAGACGGTGCTGAGTGCCCTGCAGCCGCACGGGATCCAGCCGCCGGTGCTGGTGACCGAAAGCGGGCGGGCCCTGATGTCCCACCAGTCGGTGCTGGTCTTTGACGTGCAGGATGTCAACGCCGCCAGCCCCTATCCCATGCCCACCCAGCTCACGTCCGATGCCGAGGTGATCCAGAAGCTAAATCAGCTTTACTACGAGATCCGGCCCGAGACCCTGGTGGCCGACTATCGCCGCTGCCAGGAGCTCAAAGAAGCCGCCCTGCGCCAATTTACCGAGGGATCCCTCAGCTTGCGGGAGCGGGCCGAGGTGGAGCGGCTGTTTTGGAACTGCTCCGACAAGATCTGCACGCTGGCCTACGAGCAGCACCAGGCAGGGCAGCCGGTGGCGGTGGATCTTCTGGATCTGGACGAAATGCTGGCCAGCATCTACTACGGCAATTTCTCCCTCTTCCAATCCCTGCCGGATAGCTGGGCCATCGACCAAGTGTTTCCCATCATGCCCATCCACCGTCTGGACGAGGAGCCGCGCCAGTGGGCCACCTTGGCGGATCTGACCTGCGACAGCGACGGCAAGATCAACCGCTTCTTTGGCGAAGACGGGCAGATCACCTCGGTCTTGCCGCTGCACGATCCCGATGGGCAGCCCTACCTGCTGGGGGTGTTTCTGGGAGGCGCCTACCAGGAGATCCTGGGGGATCTGCACAACCTGTTTGGCGACACCAACGCCGTGCACATCCGCACCCGTCCCGGCGGCTACCAAGTCACCCAAGTCATCAAGGGGGACACCATCGGCGAAGTGCTGAGCTGGGTACAGTACAACAGCGAAGATCTGGTGGAAACCCTGCACCACGCCACCGAAGCCGCCCTGCAACGGGGCCAAATTAGCCTAGCCCAGGCCCGCGCTTTGCAGCAGCACTTTGAAGACAACCTGCGGGCCTACACCTACTTGCACCGCTGACGGGGGTAGTGGGTAGGGGCAAAGGCCTAGACTAAAAAGTAAACAGCAGGGGATCCCGGTTGTGGGCCGGGATCCTTTTTCTGACCAAAACAAAAAAGACTGGTGGACGAGATGCCACCAGCCTTGGCCAGTTCCCTGTGAGTGAGCTGATGCCGTCGTTGCCAACGTCTTCAACCCAGCTCTAGTCTCTGGCGTTTTCCCCCCTCTCGAAGTGATCCGGATCACCCGGTTAAGAATCCCTCAACTAGCGGCAAAGGTTAAAACAGAGGCAGGGCATTAAAACAAGGGCAATTGCTGCTCTTCCCCTTCAGCAAGGCTTGCAGGATCCGCCTCCTCCCCGTTGGCATTCCCCTCCGACAAGGGATCTGCTGCTTCCGCCAGCAACTGACGGGCAGCCGCCAGCAACTCGTTGCGCAAGGGGGCCAGATCGGTGCGGTCGGCTAGATACTGCTCCAGAGCAGTCAAAGGTTCCAGCCGGCTGGGATCCAGGCCCGGCAGGCGAATACGGCTGGGGCTGACCACGTCTGGGACGAGGGTGTAGCTGAAGGCAGGGGCGAGGGCCTGGTGCAGAGCCCGCTCGTCAACGCAATCGAGCTGGTCGGGACGGAGGCGGTAGATCAGGCGCAGAATAGAGCCGGCCACCGGCGCCTTGGCAATGGCCTCCAGCAGTTTGGCCTGCACCTGCTGGGGGGGATAGGGGGTGAGATCGAGGCGGATGGTGTGAAAGGTGCGGGTGGGTAAGGGCAAAAATTCGTAGCTGGCCCCTGTGGCCGTAACCTCTGCCAACACACAACCCTTTTCCTCTTTTTCCTCCCCAAAGTCTACTCGCTCAATGCTGCCGGGATAGATCACCAACGGCTGCCGACACAACACCTGGTGACGATGCACATGACCCAAAGCCACGTATTGGTAGGCGGGCCGCGCCAGCAGCGAGAGGGGCACCGTCAGTCCCTTGCCCACCGAAAGATGCCGCTCTGCCCCGTAGCGGGCCGTCTCCACCATCACATGGGCCAACAAAATTGCCGGGATCCCTGGCTGCAAAGTGCGGATCTCCCCTTCCAGAGCCAGATTTAGGCGCTGAAGGAGCTGATGAGTGAACACTTCGGCATTGAGATCCAGGCTCTCCTGGCGGGCAAGCAGGGTGGAGCGGTTCAGCCAAGGCAAGGTGGTCACCTGCACCGGGCCGCTGCGAGTTTCAATCCAATGGGTCTGCAGCCGATCCCCCACAACAAATCCTGCCACCCCCAGAGCGCGGTAGATAGCCAAGCTGTTGCCTTCTTGCCCCTGCCCGTACTGGTCGTGGTTGCCCACCAGCAGAACGGTCGGGATCCCGGCATCGGCCAGGCGGCGAAATTGTTGGGCAAAGAGCTCTTGGTGCAGAGGCGGCGGCGTCGCATCGGGAAAGGCATCGCCCCCAAACAGCACCAGATCCACAGCCCGATCGAGGGCACGATCAATGCACAGGCGCAAAGAAGTGACAAAATCCTCCAAACGCGTGTTCAGCCCCGTAGCCGGGTTGATGGAGCCGTAGGCCAAGCCACTGCCCAAATGAATATCGGAAAGATGCAGCAGCTTTACCATCTCAAACAGCCTTAAAGCCCTTCCAGCCGTTGCCCTCACTCCTGCCCGCCATTGCCTGCGTTGCCAACTTTTGGATTGGCACCTCCCTCGGAGTCAGATGAGGAATTCCCGCTGAAGCTAAGCCTGTCGGCGCGGCCTGGCTCGATCCAAACGCAAAGGTCGGCCCATAAATTCCTGGCCGTTGGCGACGTCGATGGCCTCCTCTTCCTCGGCCTCCGTGGCCAAATCCACGAACGCGAAGCCCCGTGTCTGGCCGGTTTCTCGGTCTATCGGAATTGTAACTGACTTAACGTTCCACCTCTGCTGGAAGAAAGCCGCTAGCTCTTCCGTTGAGGCTTTATAGTTTAGGTTTCCCACAAAAATGGTCATGGCAATTCAAGCAAAGCAAGGCGCAAATCGGAAAGAGCGGCAACCAAGGCTCAAGGTACTTCACTTTTATCATGAGGCCCCGCCTAATCGCCCAACATGACAGGATGTAAAGGGATCGCCGCTCAAAAATCTTCGCACTTCCCTATCCAAAATGTGCTTTTATCAAACTTTGCGGGAGTGTACTTTTCCCGCTCCTTTGTTGAGTTTCCCCTCCAGCCCTGGCCGGACCAGGATCCGGAGGCACTTGCCATTTTGTTGCAACTTGTTAAACTAGGTTATTAAGATATGTATTGTCCTGCTTGCAGTGCTTGTCGGGAGCAGCGCTGGGATATCCTAGCGCGAGACTCCCTCCTACCCTAAGAGTCTCAAGGTGACGATAATGGATGAAACGCTAGGTCTCTCTCTGGAGCAAGAATTTCGCCAGCGGGCTTTCGAGACGCTGGTAGCTCGCATGAGCCCTGAGCAGGCCAAGGACATCCTGGTCAAACTGCACAAGCAAATGCTGTTACAGGAGGCCACCTACCGCCAGTTGCTGCGTCATTCCCTCAGCGTCTAATGCATGTCCTTTCGCTTCCCACCTGGTGGATTCATATTGCCAGCGTCTTGGAATGGCTGGCGGCCATTGTTTGCGTGTGGCAGTTTGGGGAGCGAATAGGCCGGCCAGAGTGGCGCGGCTTGAGCTGGGCGATGTTGCCTGCCCTACTGGGGGCAATGTGTGCCATTACCTGGCACTGGTTTGACAACGATCCCGCTCTCAACTGGGTGGTCACTGTCCAGGCGAGCTTGACGCTTCTGGGCAATTGCACTCTAGCCTGGGCTGCCTACCGCATTTGGCGGGCGGAGCAGGCGGAAAAGTCCCTTGGGAGGAGGGATCCAAGCTAGGCAATGGACAGTTTGTTTGCCCTCTCTCTCTTCCCCTATTTGGTCTTCTTGTTTTTCCTGTCGCGGCTGCGCCGGATCCCGCGCCTGGCCCTGATTGGGTTTTGGCTGCTGCTACTGTTTGTGGCCGTTAGCATCCCGGCAGGGTTGTATGCCCAACTCCATTACGGCACTTCCCTAGCCAATGTGGATCCCTTGCATGGGGCGGCAGAGGCTTTTCTCACCCTCTCCAACATTCTGGTGGCTCTGGGCTTCAAACAAGCCATTGACCAACAAGGATCCCTAGAGGCTGGGGACGGCAGCTCCGAGTCGTAGTCATGGCAAACGAACCTGAATGTAGAATGGAGGTCTAGACTGGACGTCTTCTGCTGTTTATTCTGAGAGACCTGCCGGATGGTGGCCACCCTTTCTGTCCCCAAAGCCAAACTGAAAAACCCGCCTCTGCGCATCCATCGGATGGGTGACAAGGTGCTGCGGCAGCCGGCTAAGCGCGTCAGCCAGGTCAACGACGAGATTCGCCAGTTGGCGCGAGACATGCTGCAGACTATGTACAGTGCCGATGGCATCGGCCTGGCAGCTCCTCAGGTGGGCATTCCTAAGCGCTTGATTGTGGTGGATCTCTATCCCGATAAGCCAGAGGTGCCACCGCTGGTGCTGATCAACCCGGAGATCCGCGAGTACCTGGGCGAAGTAGTAGCTGGCCAGGAAGGCTGCCTTAGCATTCCGGGCGTCTTCTGCGAGGTCATGCGTGCGCAGGGGGTGGTGGTTTCATTTAAGGACGAAACCGGGCGGCCCCGCACCCTCCAAGCCGACGACCTGCTGGCGCGGGTTATCCAACACGAAATCGATCACCTCAACGGTGTGCTGTTTGTGGATCACGTGGAGAACGAGCTGCTGTTGGATCAGGAGCTGCGCAAGCACGGCTTCCAGATGCAAGATGTGCAGCGCAAAAACAGCATACTTGCCACCCCTTCACCGCAGCCTCGCTAGGTCATTGCTGCAGGCGCTGCGCCAAGAGCTGTTCTTCTAGGGCGGCAATGCGGTTGTAGGCAGCGGTTAGCTGGGCGCTTAGGCGCTGGATTTGGGCTTCTGGGGCAAGCTCGTGTCCCATGCTGCGGCTGCTTACCCCAGTGGGTTCATCATCCAGCAAAAAGTTGTGGCTCCCATCTTCCACCAAGTCTGAGGTGAGAACGCTGTAACGGGAGGGGGCGGGGACATTTTTTTTAGCCTCCTGCTTTGCCAGAAGAGCAGCCGCCACCTGCTCCGGCATCCGCTCGATGGCAGCTTTCAGCTCCTGAATTTGCAACTCCAGACGCTCAAAATAGTGCTGCACTGCTTCGCTCATAGCTGCCCCGGTTCTGACTCTTTACTTTTATTGAAAGAGATAAGTTCTCGCTCCTCCCCTTCTTCCCCCAGATCATTTAACGATTACGCAGTTGGAGAACTAAACGTCGGCTTCAGGAGTTTGCCCTAGCAAGCCAGTCCTGCGGGTTGGCGTTGGCCACAATTGAGGCAGGCTCTCTCCAAAGTTTTTTCCAGAGCAGGTTCCTCTCTATTTCCAGGCAAAAAATGCAGGATGCGGTTCTCCCCTCTCCCCAACAGGGCTATACCTTGCCCGTGTTTGCGGTGGCTGCTGCTAAGGCTGCTTTCCACCGTCTCATCGGGATCGCTTTGGAGCAGAACGGCGCTCATCCTGTCATTGCGGTGCAGGTGGAGCCTGAAACGGGATCTGCTGCCGGCTGGGTCAGGATCCCGGTGGAGCAGGTGGCGGCTTTGTCGGAGAACACGGCTCTGGCCATTACCCGCTCGGATCCCGGCCCTCACCTGGATCTCACCCGCAACACACCGGTCTGGGCCTGGGTGAGTTTGGAGGAACGGGATCCCACCGCTCTCCCTTTGCTCCTGGAAGCGGGGGAGGGGCTAGGACGACACGCTGACGGCAGCCCGGCCATCTATGCCTACGCCCGGCGCCTGTTTGAGATTAACCTTTTGTCTGGGATCCCAGAGGGTTATCGGCTGCGGGTGCGCATCATCTTGCCGGAGGGAAAACTCTTGGCGGAGCGGACTTCTAATGCGGCGTTTGGGGTGCTGGAAGGACTGGCTCTCTTGGGAACGCGGGCGGAGGTGGAGCCTTCTGCCGGTGCCGAGAGCCTGGAGCGGGCCCGCTGCGAATTGCAGCAGAAGTTGGAGAAGCACAGACATCTGGCCTTTTGTGTGGGCAGCCATGGGCAGCAGGTGGCGCTGCGACAAGGGATCCCGGCAGAACAGATTCTACTGGTGGCCAATTGGATCGGGCCGCTGCTGGTGGAAGCAGGGTTGCGGGGGGCGGAGTCGGTTCATTTGATCGGCTACCACGGCAAGCTGATCAAGCTGGCAGGGGGCATCTTCACCACTTCCAGCCATGTGGCCGATGCCCGCCTGGAAATCTTGGTGGCAGCCCTCATCCGCTGCGGGGGAACAGCCGAACAGGCGCGGCAGGTGCTAGAGCTAAGGACGGTGGAGGCAGCGGTGCAGTATCTGAAGGAGCTGGGCTGGGCAGAGCCGGTGCTGCAGGAGTTGACTCGGCAAATCCGCCAGCGGGCAACAGCCTATGTGCAAAAGTATGCTGCTCGATCCTTGCCGGTGCAGGTAACCCTGTTCGATCGGCAGGGCCAGGTTTGCGCTCAGGTTGGGATCTCCTCCCCAAGCCCTTGATTCCTGCTGTTGTTCCTCACCCCCGGCCCCTCTCCCAAAGGGAGAGGGGAGTTAGGGATCGCACTCCGCGCTGCCGGCACGTTTGCGACAGCGTTGCGTACCAAATAACGACGTAGAGAAACATTTCATTGCTATTTGAATTGCTACTTGAAACGACTCTAATGACCGTCAGGCTAGAGCCGAAAAAAAGGCTAATCTCCCAACTCAGGATCCGGCCGTACCCGCACTTCCATCTGGCGCAACAGCCGCAAGGAGTTCTCCGGCCCGTCGATCATCTGCTGTTCGTTAATCCAGTAGGTGGCAATGCCCAGGTCTTCCAGAAATCGAATGTAGGGATCCGGGGGCGGACCATCGAAAACGGCCGCCTTCTGGACGGAGAAGCCCTGTTCGATCCAGGGGGTGAGGGCAAAGCGCTCGTAATAGAATAATTGCCCCACCACCTCCTGCAGCGCCTCTGCCGCATCTTTGTGGTGTAGCAATTTCACCTCGGCCAAAAGCAGGTTTCCATCCGCCACCGCCAGGAAGTCAAACGTGTGCTGGTCTTCCCGCACCTCCAGGCCGGCCAGGCGGAACCAGCGGCGAAAGTGGTGCAAGATCTCGTTGTGGCGCTCGCTGCGCTCCAACTGACGCCGACGGCGACGCTCTGCCATCAGCGGGTCTGTCCCCGCACAGGAAGGGATCCCACTGCTGCGAAACTGGGGCGGCTCATCCGGATCCAAGACCACCTTACCCCCGGCAGGTTGATGGAGAAGGGGCGGCATCTGGGGCAACAGCTCGGCGGATCCCCACTCCACCTCTGGTTGCGCTGCCAAAGCGAGCAGATGGCGATTGAGAGGGTGCTCAGGGTGGGTGTCGAACAACAGCTTGAGTTGAGAGTGGCTGAACTGAAAATCCAGACGAAACTGCTCCACCGAAAGGCTGCTCCGCCCCTTCTGCAGAGTCTCCTGGCCAAAGTAGAGCATCACCAGCAGAGGATAGATGGGCAGGGGGCGAT
>NZ_JANSIZ010000056.1:0-17560 GCF_047462315.1 Synechococcus sp. H60.2
CCCAAGGGGAGAGGGGAGTTATGGGTGGCTTGTGGTTGTTTGCTGTAGGTTCACAGGTTATGGTCTCCTCAACTCTTGAAGCACCGGAAAAAGTTTTCCCCTGGCAAACTCGGCAGCCGGCTCTGCTGGTGCTGGCCGATGGCACGGCCTTTGCCGGCTGGTCGTTTGGAGCAGAGGGCACGGCGGTGGGTGAGGTGGTGTTCAACACAGGCATGACCGGCTACCAGGAGGTGATGACGGATCCAAGCTACCGGGGGCAGTTGATCACCTTCACCTACCCGGAATTGGGGAACACGGGGGTAAACGACCTGGATCAGGAATCGGCACAGCCCCAAGCCGCCGGGATCATCGCCCGCAACGTGTCGCGCCTGGCCAGCTCCTGGCGCGCTACGGGGACGCTGCCTGACTACCTCAAGCAGCACGGGATCCCGGCCATTGCCGGGGTGGATACGCGGGCCCTGACGCGGCGGCTGCGCTCACAAGGGGTAATGAACGGGGCCCTCTCAACCGAGATCTTGGATCCGCAGGCGCTGCTGGAGCGGGTGCGCCAGGCCCCTGCCATGCAGGGGCTGAGCCTGGTGGCAGAGGTTACAACGCCCAAGCCCTACGAGTGGCTGGAGCCCACCCCCGCCGATTGGGACTATGGCCGCAGCCAAGGGATCCGGATCCCGGATCCCCCTTTGCGGGTGGTGGCGCTGGATTTTGGCATCAAGCGCAACATCTTGCGCCGCCTGACTCGCTACGGCTGCCGCGTGATGGTGTTGCCGGCCCACGCCAGCCCGGAGGAGATCCTGAGTTACAACCCCGATGGGATTTTCCTCTCCAACGGGCCCGGGGATCCAGCGGCAGAGACAACGGCCATCCGCACCACCCAGGCGCTGCTGCAAAGCGGGAAACCCCTGTTTGGCATCTGTCTGGGCCACCAGATCCTCAGCCTAGCTCTGGGCGGATCCACCTACAAGCTGAAGTTCGGCCACCGCGGCCTCAACCACCCCTGTGGGCTGGAGCAGAAAGTGGAGATCACCAGCCAAAACCACGGCTTTGCGGTAGATGCCACTTCGATCCCGGCGGAGGAAGCGGAAATTACTTACCTTAACTTCAATGACCGCACCGTGGCCGGGATCCGCCACCGCCACCTACCTTTGTTTTCCGTGCAGTATCACCCAGAGGCCAGCCCCGGCCCCCACGATGCCGACCATCTCTTCCGGGAGTTTGTGGAGCTGATGCTGCAGAAGAGAGGGCAGGAGTAGCCTAACCCTCACCCCCGGCCCCTCTCCCTGAGGGAAAGGGCGGCACGGGCCTCTTCCCGGTCGTCGAAGTGGATCTTCTCGGTGCCTAGGATCTGGTAGTCTTCGTGGCCTTTGCCAGCAATCACCACCGTATCACCTGGCTGGGCCTCCAGGATGGCCAGGCGAATGGCTTGGCGGCGATCCACCTCCACCGCCCAGGGGGATCCAGGGATCCCGGCCAAAATGTCCTGCAGGATCCGCTGCGGATCCTCTGTGCGGGGGTTGTCGGAGGTCACCACCACCTGATCGGCCCAGGTGGCGGCAATGCGGCCCATCTGCGGGCGCTTGCCCCGGTCGCGATCCCCGCCACAGCCAAAGACGCAGATCAGCCGGCCTTGCACTTGCGGGCGCAGGGCCTTGAGCAGGTTTTCCAGCCCATCGGGGGTGTGGGCATAGTCTACGATTACCGTGATGTCCTGCCCCGGCAGGCTCACCCGCTCCATCCGCCCCGGCACACCGGGAAAACGGGGCAGGGCCGACTGGATAACCTCAACCGGGATCCCCAGGTGCAGCGCCACCCCTACTGCCGCCAGCAGGTTGGCCAGGTTGAAGGATCCCACCAGCGGCGCTGCCACAGCAAAGCTGCCCAAAGGGGTGTGCAGGGTTGCCTGCAGGCCGTTGGGGTGAAGTTGAACGTCGCTGGGCCAGAGGGCAGGGATCCCTTCCAAAGGCCGGAGGGAATAGGCCCAGGGCTCTAGGAGAGCTGGGAGGGCTTCGAGCAGCCGTCGTCCCCCCTCGTCGTCGGCGTTGACCACCGCCCGCCCCTGCAAGTACTCCGGCCGGAACAGGGTGGCCTTAGCCTGCCAGTAGTTTTCCATGCTGCCGTGGAAATCCAGGTGATCCTGGGTGAAGTTGGTCCAGACGGCAGCGGCAAAGCTACACCCCCAAGCCCGATCCTGAGCCAAGGCATGGGAGCTGACCTCCATCACCGCCACCTCCGCCCCAGCCCGCTGGGCTTCCCTGAGGCTGCGCTGCAGCTCCGGCGGAAACAGGGTGGTGTGGGAGGCCCCTTCACAGTGGCCGGGCCAGCGGTTGTAGAGGGTGCCCAGCAAGGCAGTGGGGCGACCGGCAGCCTGCAGCAGATGTTCGATGAGATGGGTGGTGGTGGTTTTGCCGTTGGTGCCAGTGACCCCTACCAAGGTAAGCTGGCGGGCCGGAAAACCATAGAAGGCTGCCGCCACCTGGGCCACAGCCCGGTTCAGGCCGGCGCGGGGCAACACCAAAATGGGCCGACTGCTCCCTTCAGCCTCTCCGCTGACTTGCTTCCACGCCTCCTGCGAGATGAGAGCCGCCACCGCTCCTCCGGTAAGCGCCGCCCGGACAAACTCGCCGCCATCGACGCGGGATCCCGGCATGCCCAAGAAGAGATCCCCGGCCTGCACCTGGCGCGAATCGGTGCACAGACCCCTGACCTGCACCCCCTCCAGGGATCCCTGGGCCAACTGGGGTTGGATCCCGGCTTGGCCGAGCAATTGGCGCAGATCGATCCCGTTGCTTCCCATGCTTTTGCCACTCCCCACAGCTTTGCAGCTTAGGGTAGCCGCTGGGCCGGCTTTCTGGCCAGAGAAACCCTAGGCCAGGGCCTCTTCCAGCTTTTGCTTGGCCCAGAGGCGGGCGTAGAGGCCGTCGGCATCAGCCAGCAACTGGGCATGGGATCCCTGCTGCACGATGCGACCTTGGTTCATGACCCAGATCTGATCCGCCTCCACCGCCGCCGTGAGGCGATGGGTAATCAAGATCACCGTTTTCTGGGCCGTGGCCTGGCGCAGGTGGCGGAGAATGGCCTGGGCCGTCTCATTGTCCACGCTGGAGAGGCAGTCATCCAAAATCAAAATCGGCGCATCCACCAGCAACGCCCGCGCCAGGGCCACCCGCTGCCGCTGGCCGCCGGAAAGGGTGATGCCCCGCTCCCCCACCAGCGTGTCGTAGCCCTTGGGAAAGTGGAGGATCTCGGCGTGGATGTGGGCGGCTTTGGCGGCCCATTCCACCTCCCAATCTTCCGCCTGGGGCTTGCCATAGCGGATGTTGTCCCGAACGGTGGCGCTGAAGAGGAAGCTCTCCTGGGGCACGTAGGCAATGGCGCGGCGCAGGGATCCCAGTTGAAGCTGGGTAATATCCTGCCCATCCAGAAACACTTGCCCTGGCTGGATCTCCAGCAGGCGGGGCAGGGCATTGGCCAGGGTGGACTTGCCCGCCCCAATCGGCCCCACCACCGCCACCAGTTGCCCCGGCTCGATGCAAAAGTGCAGATCCTGCAGCGCCGGCGTTGCGGATCCCGTATTGGCATAGGCAAAAGTCAGCCCCCTAGCCTCGATGCGCCCCTGCACCTTTTCCAGAGGCAGCGGCAGAGCCTGGGGGGCATCGCGGATGGTGGGCTCCACCCGCAGCAAGGCGTCGATCCGCTCCAGGCTGACCTGGCCCCGCTGGTAGGCGGTGATGGTAAAGCCCAGCAAAGCGGTGGGAAATACCAGCCGTTCCACGTAGAGGGTGAGGGCGGAAAAATCCCCAATCGTCAGCCGCCCCGCGGCAATCTGCGGCCCCCCCACTGCCAACGACAGCAGCAGGCTCAGGCTAACCAAAGCCACCAGGGAGGGGAAAAGCAGGTTGCGGGTGAGGGCCAAGCGCAAATTGGCCTGCAGCAGCCGCTCGTTGCGGCGGCGAAACTCCCGCTGCTCGTGCTCTTCCTGGGCATACACCTTGATCAGGGTGATGCCGTTCATGTCCTCCTGGATGAGATCGCTCAGATTGGCCAGCTCCTGCTGCACCTGAAGCTGCTCCTGCTGCAGACGGGTGCTGGTCAACTTCACCAGCCCCAGCATCACCGGAAACACCGATAGGGCCAAGGCGCTCAGACGTGGCTCAATACCCAACATGGCCGGCAGCGTAGTGCCGTAGGCAAAGATTGTATTGGCCAAATTGAGCAGGGCAAAGCCCAGTAGGCGGCGGACATTTTCCACATCGCTGGTGATGCGGGTGAGAATATCCCCAATGGTCTGCTGGGCAAAGTAGGAAGGCTGCAGGGTAAGCAAATGCTCGAAGATGGCCTGCTTGAGGCGAAACTCCACCTGCCGCCCTACGCCAAACATCCACACCCGCGAGGCAATGCGAATGCCCATCATCAGGGTGGAGACAACCAGCACCACCAGAGCGTAGAGGGCAATGCGGCTGGGCGACAGCGCGGCCAGGTTCTGGCTGAGATCATCGATGGCCAGCTTGACATACCAGGGCAGGAACACCCCCAGCCCGTTCACCACCAGCAGGGATCCAATGCCCAGCACCACCTGGCGCCGATAGGGGCGCAGATAACGGGCCAGTTGTCGGAGATGGGATCCCGCCACTCAGGTGCTCCTCCAGCTTCTTCCCACTCTAGCGCTGGGCCGGATCCCCCCGGTAGGGATTAGGCCAGAACCTGCGCTGGGGCCTGCTGCGCCAAGAGTTCCACCTGCTGGCGCGCCCAGGCATCTGCTTGCAAAATGTCCTCCAGGCTGGGGGCGGGGATGACCTGGTGCCGCTCACAGACCCGTTCCAGAAGGCGGGGGATATCCAAAAAACGAATGCGCTCTTGTAAGAACAAGGCCACGGCTGCCTCGTTAGCCGCATTCAACACCGCCGGCAGCGTCCCGCCCGCCCGCCCGGCGGCATAGGCCAGCTCCATGCAGGGATACTTGCGGTGATCCGGCGCCTTAAAAGTGAGGGATCCCAGCTTGACCAAGTCGAGGGAATCCCAAGGGGTGGTTAGGCGCTCCGGCCAACTGAGGCCGTAGAGAATGGGCAGGTGCATATCCGGCCAGCCCAACTGGGCCAGAACCGAGGTATCGGCCAGCTCAATCAGGGAGTGAACGATGCTCTGGGGGTGAATGAGGATCTCGATCCGGTCATAATCCAAACCAAACAGCCAGTGGGCCTCGATCACCTCCAAGCCCTTGTTCATCAGGGTGGCCGAGTCGATGGTGATCTTGCGCCCCATCACCCAGTTGGGGTGTTTGAGGGCATCCGCCAGAGTTGCCCGATCCAGTTGCTCGGCAGGCCAATCGCGAAAGGCCCCCCCTGAAGCCGTCAACAAGATCCTGCGCAGGGATCCCGGCGGCACCCCCTGCAAACATTGGAAGATGGCCGAATGCTCCGAGTCCACCGGGATGAGCTTGACGCCGTGCTTTTGCACCAGGGGCAGCACCACCGGGCCGCCTGCCACCAGGGTCTCTTTGTTGGCCAGGGCAATGTCCTTGCCGGCGCGGATGGCGGCCAGCGTAGGCAAGAGGCCGGCACAGCCAACGATCCCGGTCACCACCCGCTGGGCCGCCGGGTGGGCTGCCACCTGGCACAGACCCTCCGTGCCCGCCACCAACTCCGGCAGGGGTCGCATCCCGGTCAGCAGCGACCGCAGTTCCGGCAGCAGCTCCTCCCGGCCAATGGCCACAATCTGGGGGCGAAACCGCCACACCTGTTCCGCCAGGAGGGTAACATTGCTGTAGCTACTCAAGCCGACAACCCGAAAGCGATCGGGATACTGGGCCACCAAGTCCAGAGTTTGGGTGCCAATCGAGCCGGTGGAGCCGAGCAAGGTGATAGCCTGCATGGGTGATCCCTTTGCACTGGAGTGTCTGGGTTGCCAAAGAATGGCGGCCTGCCGGCGCGGACTTCCCCTGGCACAGCGTGCCCTGGGCTCCACCTCACAAGGGCTAGACCTGCCTCTCGCCCTTCATATTATCTTTGTCTGTGCTAGGCTGCTCTCCTAAGTTAAGCACCTCCGCGGGAATGCCGCGGTGGCGCTAGGGATCCGCCAAAGGCTAGCCTTTGGCCAACTGAGAGCCCAGCCCCTAAGCAAGCAGGGCTGATATCCTGAAGCTGGCTGGGGAACCCCCGCTGGAAAAGCTGCCCATGTTTGGCTCCGCAGAACCTTTTGTCCGTCTCAAGGCAAGCAGCGCTTGGCGAGCTGTTCTCGGACTATGGCTAGTTCTAGGCGTGAGTGCCTGTGGCGGCGGCAGTTCGGGTGGTTCTTTCTCCCCCCTCCCAGGACAAATTGAGGGATCCCACTTTGACGACCTCAACGGCAATGGCCTGCGGGATCCGGGAGAGCCGGGGCTGGCCGGCATCACCACCTTTTTGGACTTAAACGGCAATGGTCGCCTCGATGGGGGGGAGCCCAGCACCCTCAGCGATGCCAACGGCAACTTCCGCTTTTCCAACTTGCCCCCTGGCACCTACCGCGTCACCGCCCTTTTGCCCCCAGGGCGGGTGTTTACTGGGCCGCCCTCAGGCTTAGGTCGGATTGTCGGCGGCAGGCCGGCCCAGCCGGGGGCCTTTCCCTGGATGGTGGCCCTGCTGAACGCGGCGGAGCCGGATCCTTTTCAGGCGCAGTTTTGCGCCGGATCCCTGGTTGCTCCGGAGTGGGTGCTCACCGCCGCCCATTGCTTCTTCAATGATCAAGGCCAGCGGGTGGTGAACGCCCGCAGCCTGGATCTGTTGGTGGGAACAACCCGTCTGCAGGTTAGCGCCGGCCAGCGCATTCGCGCTGCGCAAATCGTCATCCACCCCGGCTACAATCCCCAGGTGGGGCAACTGGGGGGGAACGACCTTGCCCTGGTGCGCCTCTCGCGGCCGGTGGCTCTGGCCACCCTGCCCCTGGTGCAGCCCAACCAAACCAGCCTGACTGCCCCCGGCACGTTGGCCACCATTCTGGGTTGGGGGGCCACCTCCCCCCGCGACCTTGACCAAGAACCCAGCGGCTTTGCTCTGGATCTGCAACAGGCCGAAGTTCCCATCGTCGCCAACGAGGTGTGCAACGCGCCCCAGTCTTACAATGGCATCATTTTAGATACCATGCTCTGCGCTGGCTTTCCCCAAGGGGGTGTGGATACCTGTCAGGCCGACAGCGGCGGGCCTTTGCTCGTACCCAGCGGCAGCGGCTTTGCTCTGGCCGGAATCACCAGTTTTGGCAAAGGCTGCGCCCAGCCCAATTTCTACGGGGTGTATACGCGGGTGTCCAGCTTTGCCGGGTTTGTGCAATCGGTAACCGGCACTGCCCCCAGCCCAATGCCAGTTCCAACACCCTCCCCTTCTCCTGCCGTAGGGGCGACGGTCTCTTTGACGGTGAACCTGCGAGAGGGGGAGGTGGTTTCCGGGGTCAACTTCGGCAGCCGCGCCCAATAGGCAGGCCGGAGATGGTTTAGGATAGGGATCCCTGTTGTATCCAAGTCCGTTTTTGTTGATTGACGGAGGAGATGTCTTTCTTATGACTCAAGTGACGATTGGCGAAAACGAAGGGATTGAATCCGCGCTGCGCCGCTTCAAGCGCCAGGTCTCCAAGGCAGGCATTTTGCGGGATCTGCGCAACCATCGCCACTTTGAAACCAACCTGGAAAAGCGCAAGCGCAAAGCGGTAGCCATGCGGCGCAACCGCCGCAAATCGATGGCCTAGTCCTCTTCTCTTCAGTTACGGGATGTGGGTGGGCTAAAGCCCCTCTGCTTTAGTGGGGGAAGGAAGCCAACTTGGGGGCTTTAGCCCTGTTACCATTCTCGCGGCCCAAGGCAGCTACGTGCCTATTACACAGCAGAGTAGCTTGGTAGCCCCGTACTAAGTGCTCCGCGCTGCTGGCACGAGTAGTGCGGGGTGGAAAAGCCTTCGAGCGACTTAAGTCGCTCCCCAATGATGCAGGTCGTTACTATAGCTTTGGGTCGCCACTCAGCAACCATGGACTACGGATGCCAGCAGGTTCTGATTCAGGACAGGAAGCTAGTAGCCCTACGGGAGTACCTCTGCCAGCAGTCCAACAAGGTCTACAACTGCGCTTTGTACTACGCTCGCCAAGTCTCTTTCATAGCTGCGGCAGATGGGGCAGGTGGAGCGTAAAGGTTGTCCAGCCGGCGGTGCTGCTCACCTCGATGGATCCCCGCAACTGATCCACCATCTGCTTCACCAAGGCCAAGCCCAGCCCCGTGCCCCCTTCCTTCCAGGGATCCTTGCTGGGAATGCGGTAAAAGCGCTCAAAGACGCGCGTCAGCTCCTCGGCAGGGATCTCTTGGCTGTTGCTGACCTGGATGCGGCTTTGACGATTTTCCGTTTCAATTTGCAAGCGGATGGATCCCTGGGCCGGCGTGTATTTCACGGCATTGTGCAAAAGCTCGCGCAGGATCCTGCTCAACAGCAGGCGATCCGTCGTGAGGCTGCTTTCGAGGGGGACGCTGGCTTGAAAGCTCTGCCCCTTGGCGCGGGCCCGCTCCTCGGTAATGGCCAGCAGATCCCCCAGCAGCTCCTGCCAGGTGAGGGCTTGCACCTCCAGAGCGTAGGCCCCCGCCTGCAGGCGCTGCAGATCCAGCAGGTCGTTGATGAGCTCGATTTCCCGCTGGCATTCTCGCTCGGCAATGCTTAGATATTGAGCTCGTTTTTCGGGAGAGGGAGCCATCTGCAGCATCTTCAGAGCCATCTTCAAGCTGGCCAGGGGGGTGCGCAGCTCGTGGCTGACGGTGCTGATAAAGTCATCTTTGAGACGGTTAAGCCGCTCCAGGGCTTGCACCTGCTCTTGGGCAGCTTGGAACAGGCGTGCCTGGCGCAGCCCAATGGCGCATTGGTTGGCCACCTGCTGGATGAGAGCGATCTCCGCCTCATCAAAACAATGGCCGGAACCTCGAAACAGCCATAAATCTCCCAGAACTTGGTCTTTATCACTGAGGGGACAAGCGACCACCACATGGTGATCTTTAGCGGGACGCGGCAGATCTGAGGAGATGAAGCAAAATAAACAAGACTGCCCCCGCGTTAGTTGACGATATAGATCATCGTAGAGGCCCCCCACCATTGGTATGGCAGCGTTGAGGTCGGAATCCCAGTGGGGGCAATACTCGTAGTTGATGGTGGAAAGGGTGAGGTCGGCGTTGTAAAGGCCGATGTCACAGACATCCACATTTAAGTTTTCTCCCAGCTCGCGCACGGCGGTGTTGAGGATCTCGGCTTCGTCGAGAGAATCGCGCACGCGGTCGGTGATGCGTTTTAAGATGGCCTCAAATTGCAAAGCCCGCTCCAGCTCGGCGGTGCGCTGTTGCACCCTCTCCTCTAGCGTTTGGTTCAGGGCTTTTACCTGCTCGTAAAGCTGGGCCTGCTGCAAGGCAATGGCCAATTGCTCCGCTAGCTCTTGCAAAAGCCTGATCTCCCACTCCTGCCAAGGACGGCTGGCGCGGCAGTGCTGCGCCACCAAGAGGCCCCAGAGCTCCTCCCCCTGCCGAATGGGGATCACCAAGTTGGCCTGAGCCTGGAAAGAGTCCAAGAGCTCCCGGTAGCAGGGATCCAAAGGGGCCGTGGCCACATTGTCGATGGCCTGCACAAAGCCCTGCTGGTACTTGCGATAGCAGGGATCCTGATGAAAGTAGGAATCCCACACGGAGCGGCCTAAGTGGCTGGGCCAGGGATCCAGGACGGACTCGGCGGCTACAAACCCCCCTATGCCCTTCTGCAACTGGTAGATTATCACCCGATCCACCTGGAGAAACTCTCGCACTTCCGCCGCCGTGGTTTGCAGGAGGGGCTGCAAGTCCAGCTTCTCGCGGATCCGGCGCAGCAGGGATCCCAGAAGTCTTTCTCGCTCTGCCTCTTGCCGCAGCAAATCCTGGGCTTCTTTGAGAGGGGTTATATCCACAGCAATGCCGCAAACGGCATAGGGATCCCCTTGCCAATCCCGCAGGGCAAACTTGGTGATCCACGTTTCTTGCTTTTTGCCGTCTCGACAAATGGTGCGCTCATAGCTGATGGGAGCGGGAGACTGGATGGCCCTTTGATCTCCCTTGCGGAACTCCAGAGCTTCCTCTGGCGAGAAGAACTCCGTATCGGCCTTGCCGAGAACTTCTTCTGGGAGTTTACCGTTTTTTTGCAGGTAAGCTTGATTGACCTGTAAGTAGCGGCCCTGCAAATCTTTAACAAAGATGGGAAAAGGGATCCCGTCGAGGATGGCCTTGAGACGGGCCTCGCTCTCTCGCAGGGCCAGCTCCGCCTCTTTTTGCTCGGTGATATCTTCTGTGATGCCGGCAATGCGGATCACTTCTTGCTGTTCATTGAAAATAGGTCGGCAGGAAGTTCGCAACCAGCGCACCCGACCATCTCGATGGAAAATGCGATAGGTAACCGGCTTCTCTCCTCGGATAACTTGAGCTACGGCTTGCAAAACCTGAGGCAGATCTTCGGGGTGGATCGTGTCTTTCCACAGATCCGGCTTCTGGTAAAACTCCTCCGGCGTGTATCCCCAGATCTGCTTGCACTGAGGGCTTTTGTATAGGGATTGACTGAGATCCGGAGAATAGACAAAGAAGCTCACTGGCACAGCTTCGGCCATTTCCCGGAAGCGGGCTTCGCTTTCCCGCAGCGCCAGTTCTGTCTCTTTTTGCTGGGTAATGTCGCGGGTGCTGCAGACGATTCCCGCCACCGCAGGATCCTGCAAAAGGTCGGTACAGCGGCTCTCTAGCCATACCCAATGGCCATCCGCATGCTGCATTCGATAGATAAAGCTGAGCGTTTCGCCAGGTCGAGCCTTGAGGTGTTCAAGAGCACTGGCAACAATCTGCCGATCTTCTGGGTGAACCCAATCCAAAGGTATAGGTTCTCCCTCCTTAGGACAACGACCTAAAATTTTTTCAGCAACCGGGCAATTGAAGGGATAGACCAAGCCTTGGGCATCGATCCGGCACAAAATGTCGTGGCTGTTGTTGAGAAAGGCGCAAAAGCGCTCCTGTTGTTCTCGAACCTGCTGTTCCAGCCGCTTTTGTTCCGTAATGTCCAAGGCAATGCCGAGGCACCCCAAACCTTTGGACTCATCCTGCAGCTTCACGGCCAGGCGATAGACATAGCGCTCTTGGCCTTGAATGATTTCCTTGCCCTCCACTTGGGAAATCCCTTGCGGCTCTAGGTCGGCTAGAGCTTGGGAAGTGAACTCCAGCCACTGGGGGTACTGCTGAGCCATCTCTTGCAGGGAAGTGCCCAGCAGGTCGCCAAACCAGGCACGGTCGGTGGCATTTTGCAAAATCAGCACCCCCTGGGGATCCCTGGCCCATATGGCTGCCGGCAGGGCGTCCAAGAGGGCTTGCAATTGGGCTTCCCGCAGCCGCAGATTCTCTTCCAGTTGCTTTTGCTTGGTGATGTCTCGGCCCATCCCGCGAATAAACTGCAGCCGGCCTCGCCGGTCGAAGATGCCCTGGTTGATCCACTCAAGCCACCGCACCTGTCCCGCCGCGTCCACCATCCTAACAACCCTCGTGAAGGTGGGCTGCTGAGGGGTGAGCTGGGCTATCTGCTGCCGCACCTGCTCTTGCTCCTCTGGCAACAAGGCCTCGATCCAGCGCCGGCCCCGCCAATCGCCCAAAACCCTCTGATGGACTTCGTTGCACTCCAGCAACGTCGTATCGGGCCGCGCCAGGGTGACGATGTCGGGAAAACCAACCTGGGCCTGATGCAGCCGTCGCCTTTGCCAGAAGACAAGCGCCAGGAAAGAGGCTGCCCACAAAAGCAGCCACGGCCAGTTGCGCAAAGCATCCCTGACGACTAGGCTAACGGTTTCTAGAGTCTCCTCAGGAATAGTCATGACGGCTTAGCATTGCCGAAATTCTGTTCTGTGAAGGTTCGCAAAAGCACCTATCCAAATTCACACCCATTCTCGACAGCTTTCCAAGGATTGCCAAGTACTACAATCAACAGCTTATGAGGAAACCTCACGGGTTCATATAGGCCTGAATCCAGCCTGCCAGCCGCTGCGCCAAGGCAAGGGCTTCCGGCTCGCCTTTTTTGATCGCCGATTGGCTACTGAAACAAGCGATCACTTCTTCAAGCTCTTGTTCAAAAACCTGGGGACGGAGCTGCAACCGCACCTGAGCTTGTATCTGAAAGCTTTCCTGTGCTTCTTTATCCAAGATCTCTTGTCCCAGCCGCTGCAGCCGCACCCCTTGCAATTGGGCGAGAGGATAAGAGAAGACCTGCTGCCGCCAGATCCCCCAAGGGCCACCCAGCCGGGTCAGGGTCACCCGCTGCCGCTCCCGATCCACACTCAAGATCTGCCCCAGCCCCCAAGGGATCCCAATCCCCAGGCCCGCTGCTACAGCCAGTAGCCCCAGCAGAGGGGAAGGCTGCCAGAGCTGGGATCCCAGCGCCAACAACCCCAGCCCCGCCCCCACCCGCCAGGCCAGTTGCTCAGGGGTAAACCTTTGCAGGGCAATCCGCAGCCGCCTGGGGGTGCGCTCCAGAACTTGCAGGTGAACCAGCGCCATGGAAGGGGATCCCGTTTTTGGGGCCAGTTTACCAGGTGCCGCGGAACCCTGGAGGGTTTTGTTGCTAGGTTCGCAAAAAACTAAAACTCAGGTTCGGCAAAAAACTCCGACAAATCCAAGGCAAACCCAGGGATCACCTCTTCGCCTTCTAGGATGTCGCCTGGCCGCTTCAGTGCTGTGGGCTCAGGCTGACGGTAAACCAAAACATACTTTTCTTCGGGATGAATAAGCCAAACAAGGCGGGATCCGTTCTCAAAATAATCGACGATCTTGTTGTGGATCTCTCCTACAGTGTTGTCATCAGAGAGAACTTCCACAACCAAATCTGGGGATCCCTCGATATAACCCTTGGGGATCCCGCCAAGGGATCGCAGCCGCTCTTTGGAGAAGAAAGAACAATCTGGGGAGCGGCGATTGCCGGATTTCATTTTAAACGAAGTGTCGGAATCGAAGACAACACCCATTTTTTGGGCTCTAACATAGGCAGTCAGGAAAAAACTGATTAAACTAACGTAGTAGCCATGTCTTGCACCCGCTGAGCCCATTGCAATTAACTTTCCATTTACAACTTCGTAGCGATTGCCATCATCGGGCAGAGCCATAAACTCTTCATCAGTCCAAATCTTCCCAGAAGCTGTTGCAGAGCTTTCGGTAGGTTCCTTTGCTAGCCTTTCCAGAGCTTCAATCATGGTAGCCCTCTCAGATAGCTAAAACAACTAAGGGATCCGAGCCTGAGCAAACACATCCTGTGGGACAACCTTCAAGCCCGGCAAGAAGTTATCTTGGACAACTTGGGATCCTGTAAAGGTCTTTGGTGGGGCATCGGGGTAGAAGACGGTGATGCTCTTGGCCTGCGGATCTACAATCCAAACGCGGGGGATCTCAGCTTCCAGATAGTCCGCTGCCTTTTGAACCACAGCCCCAAAACTCTGACCGGGAGAAAGAATCTCCACTACCAGTTCGGGAGCTGTTGGACAAGGGCCATCTTCCTCAAGCTGCCCCGGCCAGCGTTCAAATGAGACATAAAGCAAGTCAGGAACGGGAAGCCACTCCTGACCCCGCCTTTGCAAAACAATTGCCAGCTCTGTATATACATCTCCCTTGCCCTGACACCACGCATCCAGAATGAAAAGCAATCGCTTCTGCAGAGAGGCATGAAATCTTTTAGGGGACATCGGCACATCTTTGGGAACAGCTTGCCCATCAACCAGCTCATAGGTCACATCTTCCTCTGGCAAGGCAAGAAACTGTTCAGGAGTGAGTTTTTGATGGGAAGCTGATACCTCTGCAGTTGATCGCATCACGAGTTCCTCATCGCTGACTCTCTTCTTGACCTCAGCTCAAACTTGGCTGAGCCGGCTAAGGGATCCCAGCCTGGGCAAACACATCCTGGGGAACAACCTTCAAGCCCGGCAAGAAATCATCTTGGATGGCTTGGGATCCTGTAAAAGTCTTTGGTGGGGCATCGGGGTAGAAGACAGTGATACTCTTGGCCTGCGGATCTACAATCCAAACGCGGGGGATCCCAGCTTCCAGATAGTCCGCTGCCTTTTGAACCACAGCCCCAAAACTCTGGCCGGGAGAAAGAATCTCCACTACCAGTTCGGGAATGGCCGAACAGGGCTCATCGGCCATGGCTTCAATTGGCAATCGCTCATGGGAAATGTAGGTGATGTCTGGGATCGGGATCCAGGGCTGTGCTTGTCGGGTAAGGAGAATTGCCCATTCAGTATGAGCGGATCCCGGCTTGGGGCACTCAGCAGCGGAGCACCAGTCCTCAAGGATTCGCCAAAGGATGGGCTGGAGACGAGCATGGAAGCGCTTTGGCGACATGGGTTCATGTTTGGGAATAGCTTGTCCGTCGACCAGCTCGTAGGTAATATCTTCCTCTGGCAAGGCGAGAAACTGTTCGGGAGTGAGTTTTTGATGAGAAATCGATAGCTTTTCGATCGAGAGCATGCCAGGATCCCCATCGTTCCAGAGGCCAACTGCTTTCTAGGCTAACTCTGGCCTCTTTCCACCTTCACTGCTTGGGAAAAGGCGTCTTGTTTTCGTGAAGGGGGGGCTTCCAGGTCGCGGTAGCTTGCAGGCGGTTGTGCTTTGATGCTTTGCAGACCCAACCGCGAGGATCCCCATGGCTAAAACCCTTTTGACCACCCTGGGCACCGGCGATTACACCGAGACGGTGTATTGTTTTGGGGAGCGGCGGGCAGAGAAAACCTGCTACGTTGCCAAAGCCCTCTGCCAGCTCTTTGAGATTGACAGAATTATCCTCCTGCTGACGGAAGAGGCCCGCGCCAAGCACTGGAGCCGCCTGCAGGAAGATCTACCTCCCCATGTGGAGAAGGTGGCCAAAGGCATTCCTGAGGGCAAAACCGAGGCGGAGACCTGGGCCATCTTCGACGTGCTGGTTGATAGCATCGAGCCCAACACCCGGCTGTTTTTTGATATCACCCACGCCTTTCGCTCCATCCCCCTGCTGGTGCTCTTGGGAGCTGCCCTTTTGCGCAAGGCCAAAAATGTCGAGATCCAGGGGCTCTACTACGGCCTCTACCGCCCTGGTCAGGCAGAAACCCCCATTATCGATCTCACCCCCGCCCTTCGGCTTTTGGACTGGCTGACGGCCACCGACAAGTTCATCAGCACCGGCTCAGCCCTGGAGCTGGGCCAGCTTTTGGACAGGGTTCAACGGGACTTTTACCGGCAGCAAAAGCCCGGCAAAGGGGATCCCAGGCCCACCCGGCTGCAGAGCTTTGGGCAAGCCATCCGCGACATCTCCCGTTCCCTGGAGCTGGTGAGGCCGGTGAGCCTTTTGGAGGATGACCTGCCCAGGTTGCAAAAGCACTCCACTCAGGAGTTGGCCGAAGAGGTGGGCCAATTTGCTAAGCCCTTTGGCCTGCTGCTGCAAAGCATTCAAGATAGCTACAGCCAACTGGCGCTGCCGGCAGACCAGAAGGAGGATCCCCGAGCTCAAGTTCAAAAGCACTTTCAACTGCTGCGCTGGTATGTGGAAAAGCGCTTCACCACCCAAGCCCTTCTCTTGGCCCGCGAGTGGGTGGTTTCTGCCCTTTGCCTCTGTGAGGGGATCCAAGACTACCGCAAACGAGAAGCGCGGCAGGGAATTGAACAGCAGTTGGGATCCCTTATCCAGCAAGCGGAGCTGGCTCAGTCTCTTCCTCCCATTGCCGCCCACGTTCCCGATGTCCAGCAGCTTGCTGATCTTTGGTCTCGCCTTAGCCAGTACCGCAACGACGTGGCCCATGTGCAGATGAATCCCGAACCTCTTCCCAGCGAAGCTCTGGAGGGCTTTGTGCTGCGGGATCTGCTGCCCAGGCTGGAGGCGCTGTTTCCCAATCTCACCTGCTCAGAAACTGCCGCAGCCTTGGAATCTTAGTAGGCTACAGACATTGGCCCACCCTCAGGTTCTGGGTTTTCAAGCTCGGTCAAACAGTTGGCAGGGGCTTAGCTTGTACAAGTCCTACTGAGCTGGAGAAATACTAAAGAAACCTGAGGGCTGGTCGGGATTGGTGGATTTTGTTTTGTAGCTTCTGCAGCCAGGTATCGGGTGGCTGTTGGGGTTTTGTTTACTTTTTTGTTTCTTGCGCGTTCAGTTTTTAACTCTCCTGCGAAAACACCATGTCTCATCACTACTGGCAAGCGAAGCTCTGGGGTTTGCTGCATGATCCTGCCCTCAAGGCCCTCCACGACGCCTCTGGCCGCGCTAAGGAAGGGCTGTGGCCAAACCTAGCGGCGATGCAAGGGTGGATCTCGCCCAAGGCGGAGGGATCCCTCCTAGCAAGCGTTGGCGATGCGGATCTGGTTGCCGCCGCCAGCGATCGGGCTGCCATTGGCCACCTGCCGGTTGCCATCGACTACCAGGTAGCCGATCGCGGCCACAGCCTGGGGCCGGGCCTAGAGATGAGCCATCTGCTTTCGGGGCGCAAGCGCTTTTGGCAACTGCCCGAAGAGGAACACCGGGCCCTGCAGCAAGCCGGCTCCCGCGCCGAGCACCTGATGCAGCTAGAGAAAAAGGTGATTCCCGATTGGATCCGGCAAGAAGAGGAGGATATCCAGAAGGTGTTCTGGTGGTTCTGGCGCTGTTTTCCCCAGGCGCTGGTTCGGGAGTTGGGCGATGAGAACCTCCTGCTTTTGCCGGCGGAAACGCGGCTGCCGGATGGATCCCTGTGGAGCCACACCAGTGTCGTGGCGGCCCTGGCGGGCTGTTTGGCCGGCTACGACGAGCCCAAGTTCACGCGGCCCTTTTTGGCCAGCTTCACCTTCAACCCCATCCAGGAGCTGATTAAAGCCAGCCGCAAGATGCGGGATTTCTGGGCCGGATCCTGGCTGTTGCACTACCTCTCGGCACGGCTTTGCTGGCGCCTAGCGGAGAAATACGGCCCCGACTGCCTGCTCTACCCCAGCCTCTACGGCCAGCCGTTGATCGATGCCTGGCTGCTGGAGAAGTACCCCAAATTTGCCGAGTGGATCCCGCAGCCTTCTGCCCACGCCCTGCTCACCGCCGGCTTCCCCAACGTGATCCTCTTGCTGTTGCCGGAAGAGCGGGTGGAGGCGGCCATGCAGTTGGCCCAGCAGACCCTCAAAGAAGAATGGCGCCACCTGGCCGAAAGAGCGCTGGAGCACCTGCAACTGGAGCGCCGCTGGCTGGTGCAGTTGCGCCCGGAGGATCCCACCTGGGAGGGATGGCTGGAGCACCAGTGGCAGCTCTACTGGGCAGCGGCACCCCTGGGATCCCCCCAGCAAAGACTCAAAGACACCGCCATCCTCAAGTCCCAGGAGCCGGTCGAACGGGATCCCTGGGTCAGCGCCCAAAACCGCACCTACCACCTAACAGGAGAGCGGCAGCTTTTTGCCGACGCGGAGCTGAAGTTCCTGCGGATCAGCTTCTGGGATCCCCAAAAGCAGCAGCGCCGCCAGTACAAGCCGGGGCTGAACGTCGGCTCCTGGTGGGCAGCGGCGGTGGAGGCGACGCGCCGACTGCAGGCTGCCTGCAAACAGGCCCGCGATTGGCA
>NZ_JANSIZ010000057.1:0-16651 GCF_047462315.1 Synechococcus sp. H60.2
GGCAGAGGAAGAGACAAAAATCTCGCCGTAAAGCGGATGGGGAAACCCCACCCGCCTGCGCGGTGGGGTAGTTCATTAGGTTATAGTCGCTTCTGGGATGCCAAGGATCCCAGCAGGCGCTGCGATCTTGGGTCTAAGGAGTCATTCCCTCACCCCCAGCCCCTCTCCTAGAAGGAGAGGGAAGGAAGAGCTTTGCGGCACTGGCACCAATTAGGCGATACCCGTTCGCTTCTGGGCTTCCTTACGAGAGACGGCCACATGGCGCAGGCCGGCGCGGATCAGCTCCTGCTCGATGAGGGTGAAGAACCGCTGCCGATCGCCTCCTCTCACTACAGCCAGATGATGGGCTTCGGCCAGGGCGATGGGGTAGCCAAAGCCCTTTTGCACCTGGCTCAGCACCCCTGCCAGGGCCTGCTGCAGCAGCTCTGGATCCTGGGCCACCCAGGCGGGAAACTCTAGCCGGGCAATCTCCGGCAGGGATCCCTCGCCAGGGTTCGCGCCAACATTCAAGTAACAGCAGTGGATGTGATGTTCCCCAAAAGTCTCCAGGACGCTGGCGCCACTGCGCCAGAGGGGGCTGCGCTCTCCCGGCTGCAGCAGGGATCCCCAAAAAACGCGATCTGCCAGGGGGGCAAAGGGCTGGCAGGGGAGAGTTTTCTCGCCGGCGCAGTAGCGATAGCAGTCGCAGCCCAGGTAGGGGCACAGCCCCAGGCGCAAGTAGTTAAGGGTTTCGCTGCTGCGGGAAGCGCTGATGTAGCCCACCAGGGGGATGCGGGCCGCCCGCAACTGCTCCAGGGTCGCCAGGATGGGATCCAGCCAGGGACGTTGGGTTGATCTAGGCAGCGACTCCAGTCCCCAGGGGATCAGGGATCCATCCAGCAGCGCCAGCGTGAGGCGACGGCAGGACAGCGACAGGGCCAACTGGGCCAGCTCCTCCAACTCTGCCTGGGAGCGCCGCAAAGCCAGCACCTCTTCGGCGTCCAAAGCAATCTCCGCCCCCTCACCGCGATCTCCTTCCTCTCGGCGGGGTTGGCGGCGAAGACGGCGCGGGGCCGCTCCTGGAAGGGAGTTGGACCGGTTCGGTTGAGCAAAGGGCTCCTGCCCGTAGATCAGCAGGGGCTGGCTGTCCAGCAGCGGCCACTCTTGCGTGCCGTAGTGGAGGGCTACCCGCCCAATGTTGATGAGCGAGCAGTAGGCGATCTCGTGGTGGCTGGGCAGGATCTGGGAGCCGTCGGTGGCCACCACCGTGTGCGGCCCCTGCAAAGGTTCCACTTTGGGCAGGGATCCCCAGGTTTCCGGCGGCTCGGCGGGACTGGCGCAGGTAAAGGCGAGATGGGATCCCCACTCCGCCCAGCGGGACTGCCAGGCTTGGGGTTCTCGCTGCAGGCGGGCAAATTCCTGCAAGGCCAGGCGCAGACGCTCTTGGTTGGCCTTCGACTCCTGCTGCAGGTGGCGGGCGAAGGCGGGAATCTGCTCGCTCAGTTTAACAAGATCCAGCATAGGCGGCTGGCCCACCCCTGCCGGCAGCTAGGGGCTCCACTTCAGAGGGATCCCTCTTGCCCTCGCTCGCGGGGTATGGGGTGGCAGCGGTAGCTGCGCCCAGCTCCTCTAGCGGAAACTCCCCATAGACCTCGCTGCTGTTGTTGGGGCTTTCCTGCAGGCGGATCCGATGCAGTTGCACCCCCAGCTTCCGCAGGGGCAGAGTCAGCAGCCGCTGGATGTAGAGGGCAATGTTTTCCGCAGTGGGCACCACCTGGGCAAAGTAGGGGATGTCCTTGTTTAAGAAGGTGTGATCTAGGGGTTTGACCACCTGCTCCTCAATCACCCGCTGCAAAGCTGCCAAGTCCACGATCATCCCCGTGCGCGGGTCGATGGATCCCTTGACGGTGATCTCCAGGCCATAGTTGTGGCCGTGGCCGTGGGGACGGGCGCAGAGGCCATAGATGGCGGTGTTCTCTTCCAGACTGAGGTGATCCAAGGCCAAGCGGTGGGCGGCGCTAAAGTGGGTGGCAACGGTCAAATAGGCTTGCATGGCTTCTCCTCGGTATTCGGCCCAAAACTCAGGATCTTCATAGAGGCGCACGCTGGTCAGGGGCAGAGCATCGGCCAGGCGCTGCCAAATGGTGTAGGCGATGAACTCGGTGGTGGGCAGGGTTTGGGCAAACTCTGGCCAAGCTTCGTTGAGGTAGGCAAAGTTCAGCTCCTGAATCACCCGCTCCTGAATCACCCGCTTCACCTGTGAGAGGTTAAGCACCATGCCGTACTCGTCCACCTCTCCCGTCAAGCCCACCTCCAGCACGTAGTTGTGGCCGTGGCCGGGGAAGCGGGCGTGGGGGCCAAAGCGGGCCAGGTTCTCGGCTTCAGAGAGCTCCGGCAGCCAGTAGCGGTGGCTGGCGGCAAAATGGGCACGGCGGTAGATGGTACAGGTTCTGGACATGAAGGCTATGAATGAATGAATGAAAACATCTGTAAAGGGATCCCCCCTTCAGCATAAACCCCAAACCGGCACTGCCCCCACAGCGAGGGATCCCTGGGGCTGTCTCAACGCACCTTCCCCCTGAACCCAAAGCGCCTTGGGATGGATGGCCAAAATCTCGTCCTGATGGGGCCAGGAGTGTGTCAACCTGGTAAAGGTAAGGAAGTCTTTGGGTCTCAGGGATCAACGGGCGAGGGAGCGGCTGTGGTCTATCGGGTTGGGCTACTGGGGCTGGGTACTGTCGGCACGGGCGTGGTAGAGATTTTGCAACGCCCACCTCACCCCCTCTTGCAGGCTGTCGAGCTTGCGGCGGTAGGGGTGCGTTCCCTGGACAGGCCGCGGCGGGTATCCATCCCGCTTGAGCGCCTGACCACTGACCTAGAGCGGATTGTGTCGGATCCAGACATTGACGTGGTGATTGAGCTCATGGGCGGGCTGGAGCCGGCTCGCAGCCTCATCCTAAAGGCCATTGACCACGGCAAGCCAGTCATTACAGCCAACAAAGCGGTCATTGCCCGCTATGGCGAGGAGATCTTCCGCGCTGCTGCCCAGGCCAGGGTGGCCGTGCTGCTGGAGGCAGCCGTGGGGGGTGGGATCCCTGTCGTCCAGGCTTTGCAGCAGTCGCTGCAGGCCAGCCGCATCCAGGCGGTCTGGGGCATCATCAACGGCACGACCAACTTCATCCTCAGCCAGATGGCCCAGGAGGGTAGCTCCTTTGCCGAAGCGCTGGCCCAAGCCCAAGCCCGCGGCTATGCGGAGGCGGATCCCAGCGCCGATGTGGAAGGATGGGATGCGGCGGACAAGATCGCCATTTTGGCTAGCCTGGCGTTTGGGGTGTCGGTGCCGCGGGAGGCCATCCCTTGCGAAGGGATCCGCAGCATCAGCCCCACCGACATCCGCTATGCCCGCGAGTGGGGCTACACCTTCAAGCTTTTGGCCATTGCCCAGAGGGCTGGTGTCCCAGGATCCGAAACGGCCTTGGATGTCCGCGTCCACCCCACCCTATTGCCGCTGACCCACCCGCTGGCTAATATCCACGGCGTGGACAACGCCGTCTGGGTACAAGGGGATCCCCTGGGCCAGGTGGTGCTCTCCGGGCCGGGGGCGGGACAGGGGCCGACGGCCAGTGCTGTCGTTGGGGATCTGCTCACCCTACTTGCCCACCTGCAGACAGGGGCCCATCTCCCCAATCCTCTCTGGGGATTGCCTGTTTCTCCTCCTGTTGCCTCCCTGCTGCCACTGGCGGAGGTGCAGTCGGAGTTTTACGTGCGGGTATTGGCCCAGGATCGACCGGGGGTGATGGGAGCTATTGGCACCTGCTTTGGCCGGCACCAGGTTAGCCTGGAGAGCATTACCCAAAAGGAGTGCCACCAGGAGCTGGCGGAGATTGTTGTCCTCACCCACACCGTGCGCGAGGCCGACTGCCGGCAGGCGCTGGCCGAGATCCAGCAGCTTCCCCAGGTAGCCGGGATCCCCAGCCTGTTTCGCGTGCTGCGCTAATGGCGCCCCTCGTGTTGCCCGTGATGGAGGATAGCTAGCTTGGCAGCGACCGCGGATCTTGCAACCCCTGAACTCCTCAGAGCCGAAGTGGTGGTCATTGGGGCGGGCATCAGTGGCCTGACGCTGGCTTGGCGCCTGCAGCAGGGTCTCTCTGGTAGGGGTGGCTCTGCTCAGGCCGTGCTCTTGGCCGAGGCCAGCTCTCGGGTGGGCGGCTGCATTTCCACCCAATCCAAAGACGGCTACCGCTGGGAGGAAGGCCCCAACAGCTTTACCCCTACGCCTGCCCTGCTCAACTTGATTGCCGAGGTGGGCCTGGCCGACCAACTGGTGCTGGCCGATGCCAAGCTGCCCCGCTACATCTACTGGGAAGGAGAGCTGCTGCCAGTGCCGCTGAGCCCCACGGCGGCTCTGGGCTCACGGCTGCTCAGTGTGGGTGGTAAGCTGCGGGCTCTGCAGGGCCTGTTGGGGTTTGTCCCTCCGCCGCCGGGGCAGGAGGAGACGGTGCGGCAGTTTTTCCGGCGACAACTGGGATCCGAAGTGGTGGAGCGCCTGGTGGAGCCCTTCACCTCAGGGGTCTATGCCGGGGATCCGGATCAACTCAGCGCGGTGGCAGCTTTCCCTCGGGTAGCTGGCCTAGAGGAGCGCTACGGCAGTCTCTTTGCCGGCGCCCTGCAGGCTCTGCGCCAAAGACCCCAGCCTTTTCCCGCAGCCATCCAACCCCCGCCCAAACGCGGCCAACTGGGCAATCTGAGGCAGGGGCTGCAGCAGTTGCCAGAGGCCCTAGCCCAAAAGCTGGGCGACAGCCTGCGGCTGGGTTGGCAAGCGGTGCAGCTGCAGCGGGAGGGAGAGCTCTATGGGGTGGGCTTTGCAACCCCAGAGGGATCCCGCTGGGTGGCTGCTCGCCAGGTGGTGCTGGCTCTCCCCGCCTATGAGGCTGCCTTGCTGCTGCAGGAACTCAACCCCGAGGCCAGCCAGCTCTTGGCAGGGATCCCCTATCCGCCGGTGGCAGTGGTGGCTCTGGCCTATCCCCAAGCGGTTCTGCCGCAGCCGCTGCGGGGCTTTGGCCACCTCATCCCGCGCTCCCAGGGTCTACGCACCCTAGGCACTATCTGGGCCTCCTGTCTTTTCCCGGAGCGGGCTCCCCAGGGCTACCACAGCTTCCTCAGCTTCCTGGGCGGTGCTACCGATGCTGCCTTGGCCCGCCGGCAAGGGATCCCACCCATCACTACTCTGTCCCCTGAGGAGCGAGCGCAAATTGTCCACGCCGAGCTCAGTCAGGTGCTGCTTACCCGCCGCGCCGAGCCCATCTACTTGGGCGAACGCCTGTGGCCCCGCGCCATTCCCCAATACACCCTCGGCCACCGGCAGCGGATGGCCCAGTTGCAGGTCCACCTGGCCTCCCAGACGCCGGGGATCTGGGTGTGCGCCAACTACCTGGACGGTGTAGCCCTGGGCGACTGCGTGCGGCGGGCTGAGGCGCTGGCGCAGCAGCTTTTGTCCCAGGTCTAGTCCGATGGGTCGCCCCTACACCGTCCTGCTTTTGGTTCCCACCGGTATCGGTGCCCGGGTGGGCGGCTTTGCCGGCGATGCCCTACCCGTGGCCCGCGCCTTGGCCGCAGCCGCGGATTGCGTCATCACCCACCCCAATGTCCTCAACGGCGCTACCCTCTTCTGGCCCCTGGGGAATGTGCTCTACGTGGAAGGATACGGCCTGGATCGCTTCTGTGCCGGGGAGTGGTCCCTCAGGCCAGTGCGGCAAAACCGCATCGGGGTGGTGCTGGATGCCGGGATCCCTGAGGATCTGCGCCAGCGCCATTTGCAGGTCATGCAAGCCGCTCAGGCCACGCTGGGGCTGGACATCGGCCCCTGGCGCTCGACTCCTCGACCCTTAGGCGTTGCCGTCAGCTTCTCCCCTGCCGGGGCCAGCCAGGGATCCCTAGCGGATGCCGAGGCGCTCCTGGAAGCCGCCCGTGCGCTGCTCGAGGCAGGGGCCGAGGCCATTGCCGTGGTGGCCCGCTTCCCCGACGATCTTGACTTTAGCCAGTACGGGCAGGGGCAGGGGGTAGATCCCCTGGCGGGGGCCGAGGCCATCCTCAGCCACCTGGTGGTGCGGGAGCTGGGGATCCCGTGTGCCCATGCTCCGGCCCTCTACCCTGATCCCGACCCCAAGCCGGTTCACCCCCGCGCTGCCGCTGAAGAGGTGGGGTTTACCTTCCTGCCCTCGGTTTTGGCAGGGCTGAGCTACGCCCCCCAGTTTGTGAAAAGGGGGGATCCCCTGCAGACGGGCTACCTGACAGCCGAGCAGGTGGACAGCGTCATTGCCCCGGCCACCGCCTTTGGCGGCCCCGGCCTACTTTACCTCGCCAGCCGCCTCCGCCCGCCCCTGTTTATTGCCGTCGAAGAAAACACCACCGTCATGCAGGTCCACCCGCGCCAGTTGGGGATCCCGCATGTGGCGGTTAGCTCCTACCTGGAGGCCATTGGCGTGGTGGTGGCCCACCGGGCTGGCGTGGCCCTCTCGTCGCTGCGGCTGTAGCCTCGGGCTAAGCCCAGTTCTGGCCCAGAAACGGCAACAGGCCAATCAGCAGCAGGCCCAGCGTGGCCAGCGACCCAACCAAAAAGGAGAGGGAGCGCCCCAGGGGAATGTCACCGATGTAGAAAAAGTTGTAAAACAGCCGTGCCAGCAGAAACACACCGCAGAGCAAGGCTACCCCTTCGTCGCCGCTAAGGCCAAACAGCCAGGGATCCGGGTGGGGGCCAGTAACATAGGCAATCAAGGCTGACGGCGCAAAGGTGCCCAGGGCCTCAAAGCCGTTGGCATGGGCCCAGGTGGCCCGCTGGCCGTAGGGAGGCAGCCGGTCGAACATAGCCCGCGGCGCATGGGGATCGTAGCCAACGCGGGCGCGGGCATAGCCGACCACGCCCATGGGCAGGTACACCAACAGGATGGCTGCAGCAATCGAGAACAGGGGGATGGCTTGCAGGGGGAGGTTGGGCAACATAGGCAAAACGCAGAGGAAAGAGGCGGCACCCGCACCTTCTCTAGGCTAGCCTCCCTAGGCGGGAATTGGCGCCGGGCTGCCTAGCAGGTAAGCCCCAACGACTTCTAGGCTGGGCGGGTGCAGGAAAGGGAGGGTGACAATGGCCTGCTGGGGAAAGCGCTGGGGCAACTGGGCCAGGATGGCCTGGTGGCGGCGCCAAAGGGCTGCGCCAAAGGGGGTGGAGTCCTCCAGCCAAACCCGATTGAGAACGGCGTAGGGATGGGGGATCCCCAGGGCATCCAACTCCGCCAAGAGGCGCTCGGTTTCCGCCAGAACTGCCTGTTCGGGGTTGAAGACAGGGACAAAGCTAACAAACTGGGGATCCCGCAGCCGCCGCTGCAGCTGGCGCACCTGGGCCAAGAGATCCCGCAACCGCTGCGCCCATTCCGGCCGGCCCACCACGTCGCGGTACTTTAGCCACAGCTTCAGGGCCAAGCTTACCCAGCCTTCTAGGGCCTGGGGCATCTGCAAAAAGCGCAAGAGGTGGCCGGTGGGGGCGGTATCCACCACCACCAGGTCGAACTGGCCGCTGGCTTCTTGTTCCAGCACCGTCAGCAGGGCCATCACCTCGTCTAGGCCGGGAGGGGGCATCTGTAAAAGCTGCCGCCAAGCCTGGGGGTCGTACTGGATCTCCACCCCTGCCGTTTCCTCCCCCGCCAGGATAGCCGCCACCTCTTCCAGGTAGTCCTGGCGGAAGCGCTCCAGCACTGCCGCCGCCTCGATCTCCTGGCCCAGCAGGTTGGGCAAGAGCGGCAGCGGCTCCTGACCCAGCTTTGTCTGAAACAGATCCCCCAGCGAGTGGGCCGGGTCGATGGAGACCAGTAAGAGCCGCTGGTCAGGATGGCGCTGGGCCAGGTTCCAGGCCAGGGCCCCGGCCACCGTGGTCTTGCCCACTCCGCCCTTGCCCCCCACCAGGAGCAGGCGGATTCCTTGGGCCAAAAAATCTGGCAGGGCCACCCTTGGGGGGGAGGGGATCCCGCCGACAGGCTCTCCTGGGCTAGCGGGGATCTCTTCCAACTGCGGCAGCACCTCTGGCAAGGGGCGAAGCTGTTGCACCAGCTTGTCCAGGGCCGTCGGCCCAATCGGCTCCTCCAGTTGATAGGGACAAACCCAGATGGGATAGCCAGGCAGCTCCTCTTGGAGCGTTTTTAGCCAGCGCCACTGCTCCTGCTGGCGGGCTAGGTAAAGAGGCGAGGGGCGGTTGGGGGTTGCTTCCGCTTTTTCCCCTGCGGCCGCCACCGTCCCTAGCAGCACCTGGTTGACCAGAAGACCCCCCACAGGCACACGGCGGCTTTGCAGTTGTTGACAGAAGCGGCGGGTCTCCGCCACGCTCAACGGCTCCGGGATCAGCACCAGCCAAGCAGAGGTGCTCTCCGGGTCGGTGAGGCGGGCTTTGCCTCCCTCCAGCTCACTTTGTAGCCGGGTCAAAAAAGCATCGGCCTCATCCGGTCGATAGGTGCCCGTCAGGGATTGGACAACCTCGCGGTGCTTGGCCTGGAAGGTGGCAAACACCGCCAGCAGATTATCCAAAAAGTCGGGCAACTCCAACAGCCGCAGGGTGTGGCCGGTGGGGGCCGTGTCCAGGATGACTGTGTCCACCTCTTGGCCTGCCAGCAGGCGGTTGACCTCGAGGATGGCCATCAGCTCGTCCACCCCCGGCCAGTCCAGATCCCAAAGGGGCAACAGATCCTCTCGCCCCAGCCAACTGCCCCGCTCGGCAATCAGCTCCAGAGCCGGGCCGTAGGTCTGCTTGAAAGACTGCAGCAGCTCCTCGGCCTGGAGGGCCCGCACCTGCAAGTTGGGCCGTTCGCGCAAGCGGTGCGGAGCACTTTCCGGCAGGGGTTGGGGGGTGTCGGCCACCGGGATCCCCAGCACATCCCCCAGGGAGTGGGCCGGATCGGTGGACAGCAACAGCAGACGGCGCTCTGGTTGCCTCTGGGCTAGGTGACGGGCTAGGGCACAGGCCAGGGTGGTTTTGCCCACGCCCCCCTTGCCGCTCAGCAGCAGCAAGCGGCAGGAAGCCGAGAGCCGGTCAAAGGGGGAGTTGTCGAGCTGAGCGGGCTGCAAAGGGATCCCTCGCGCGCAGGTCACCCCTATTCTGGCCTGGATCTCCCTTGGGGATACCCCAGCCCGCTGAGGTGGGCTTTCGCCAACTCCAGTCGGCGGCGTCCTCTGTCCCAGGCCAGCAGCGCGTGGATCCCAAGCCAAAAGCCCGTCCACAGCCAGTTGTGCAACCAGATCTTGCCCAAGATGGGCAGGGTCAGGCCCTCTGTTCCGCCCAGCACCAGGCCGGCTGCCAAGATTAGCCCTTCAAAAGCAAGGAACCCTAGGATCAGCATGACCAGGATCCAAAGGTAATTGCGCAGCCATTGCCGAGGTTGGACAGGGTGGGGCTGGAAAAAGAGCGGGCGATAGCTGGCCAGCCACGCCACCCCCACCGTGCCGATCCCCAAGACCAACCCCCAAGCCAAAGAATCAGGGGTACGGGGATAGTTGTGCCAGGTGTAGCCAAAGATTTGGTTGGCCAGCCAAATCATTGAAGCGCTGACGATTGCCCCTTGGCGAGTTAACGTGGTGCCCGTGACGATGCCAAGAGTTACAAAAGGCAGTGTACAGGTATAGGCAATGTTGCTAAGGCAGCCGATGGTGGTCAATAGGCTGGGCCAAAATCGACCTTGGGCTAGATCGCGGGTGGCTTGGATCCAAATGACCTCCGGGATCCCGCGGCGGGTTTTGGGGATGGACTGGACAAGAGCTTGTAGGCTGACCATAGGCTAATCCCCAGGAAAAAGGTGAGCTTTTAAGGGACACTTGTTCAGCAGGTGCTCCTGGACAATTTGCCGCGCTACTGGGGGTGTGACTTGCTTGTACCAGGTGCGGTCACCAGAGTAGAAAACCACCGGCCCTTGTTGGCAGACTTCTAGGCATCCTGAGGTGATAACCGGAACATCCAGATTGGCCTCGCGCAGGGCCGATTGCAAAGCTTCCACCACCGGCTGATAGTGGCGAGAAGGATAGCAGCGGCTGGAACGGCAAACCGCCAAATAGGGCCGCTTGAGAGGGTTATCTGCGTAAGGGATCCGCTCTTTTCCCTCGACGTAAATGGCTCCCAGGCGTTCATAAAGGGAAAGCTGCTGATAGTCGGCTTTGCCTTCGGGCAGGTAGTCTTCTCCTGGCCCCAAAAAGGGACTGGGCAAAAAGATCTGCAGCAGCGATTCCTCTGCCCCGTTCCAAAACTGGATCCCCCATTGGCGAGGCTGGCCCTGCGGATTGAGGCGGCGATAGAGGGCGGCGCGGCCGACCAATCTTTTGCGGCGCAGCTCAGGAGGAGTTCTGCGGTAGGGGCCGCCCTGGTGTTCCTCCAAACACAGATGCAAATGCCAAGTTTCCGTGGCCACGGTCAAGTAGCCGTCGTAGAGCACACAGAGAGTAGGGGGATCCTTGAAGGCCGCTTCCAGGACGCCACCCTCCACTACCTGGCCCACTTGGATCTCGGCCCAGCGCTCCTGAAAGAGCTCATAGAGCAGCGGCCCAAGACAGTCGATGTGAGCCGGGATCCCTTCGTAAACGGTTGTCCAGCCGGTGGGGGAAACCTCTTGCCAAGTTTGGTTTAGGGGTGGGACCCAGGGATTGAAAACAGCCATAGGTTGCTCCTATTGGATTGGCGGAATGCGGGCAATCACCCCCTTTTTGATGGGGCGCTCTGCCCAGGGCAGGATCCCATCGGGCTTTGTCAAATACAGCTCCGCCGTTTGCAAGATTGGCTCCACGTCTTTTGGATCGAGATCGCCAAAGACATAGGTCATCTTTCGGGGGGCTGCCAGCGCAACCACACAAGCGTGGCTGCAGCCGCTCATACAGGCAACTGGCTTCAGTTGCAGTTGGGGATTGAGCCTTTGGGATTGCAAGGCAGCTAGGAGCATTTCTCCCTTGCTGATCCCTTCTTTTTGGCCGTTGACCCAGCGAGATCCACAGGTGGTGCAAACCCAGAGGCAATGTTTAGACTCAGCTTGAGCCAAAGTTGTCGATGGAGAAATAGAGGGAAAGTTGGTCGCGCTCACCATAGAGTTGTATCCAAACTCCACTGCAAAGCAGACAATTCCACTAGGGCAGCTTGTTCTAGATAGTTAGCCAAAAATAGCCCGAGAGGATGCTAAAATTGCCCCCGCAAGCTCACCCTCAGCGTGCGGCCAACGCCGGGATAGCCGGGGAAAACTTCATACTGCTCATCCAGCAGGTTGTCGATCCCCAACTCTAGGCTCAGGGCCTCAGTCAACGGGATCCCTCCCCGCAAAGCCACGGTGGTATAGCCTGGCAGGGATTCCGTATTGGAGTTGTTGGTAAAAAAGCTCCCAATGTGATGGATCAAGATCGAGCCGTACCCGCCCTGCTCATAGCGATAGGTTAGGCCTAGGTTGAAGCTATCGGCTCCCACAAAGGCTAGCTGTTTGCCAACTGTGGCCGGGTTAAGTGCAGCGCGGATGATGGGATCATTGAGGGTGTAGTTGGCAAAAAGCGTCCAGTTTTCCCCCAAACGCAAATCCAAAGCCGCTTCCAGGCCGGTGTATTCGACCAGCCCAATATTCTCATAGGTTCCCTGGCGCGGCCCCAGGCTGACAAAGGTGATGCCATCGCGGATGCGGTTGTGGGCAAACGTTAGCCGCAGCAGGCCAAAATCTCCCAGGCTCTGATCCAAGCCAACGTCAAAGCTCTCCCCTCGCTCTGGGCGGAGATTGGGGTTGCCATCCACTTCAAAAAAGCCTCGCAGCCGAAAGAATAATTCCGAGATCAAGGGGGTGCGAAAGCTGCTGGCGTAGTTGGCTCTCAAGGTGGTGCCTTCCGCCACTGTCCAGCGGATCCCCACAGCCGGCGAGGTGGCCGAGCCATTGGCCAAACTGCTGAAGTCCTGGCGCATGCCCAGATCAAGGTGGAAGTTGGGATCCGGGCTGTAATCCAGGCGGGCAAACAGGGCGCCCTGGTTAACCGTATCGTCGTAGTTGATATTGGCAGAACCGTTGGCAAAGGAAAAAGTTGTATTGCGAGCTGAGATGGAGCGATAATCTACCCCCAAAGCTCCCTCTAGGTTTTCGCCGGCTTGCCAAGCATACTGCAGCTGGGATCCCCAGCCATTGCGCAGGATGACGTCGCGGGATCCCTGGCTTTGCGGAGCACTGAAACGGTAGTTGAGATCGTCAAAAAAGACTCTTGCCTGCAGGGATCCTGTTGCCTGAGTCCACAGCCAACTGAGATCCAGCAGCAGATCGTTGGTGTTTTGCTCTGCATCGGGAGAGGGAAATTCCACACTGCCGGGCACACGAAAGGCTTTATTGAGGTAGAGGGCGTTGGCTGTTAGGACTTGGTCTTTGGCCAGTTGCCAGGTAAGCTTGGCCTGCAAGTTGTGGTACTCCACCGCCGAGTTTTCCCGCTTGCCTGACTTGCCCAGCCGCTCAATTGCAAAGGGAAAGTCGTTGTTACTTTTCAGACGGCGATAGCTGAGCACCCAGCCCAGATCCTGGGCTTGGCCCCGACTTTGGATCCCTTGCTCATTGAGGCCGTAGCTGCCGACCGCCGCTTCCAGCACCGTCTCCGTTTCTGGCTGTGGCTCCACCGTAACGATGTTGATCACGCCGCCAACAGCATCCGAGCCATACAGAGTAGAGCCGCCACCGGGAGAGACTTCAATTCGCTCGACAATATCTGTGGTGAGTTGAGAGAGGTCAAACCCGCCAAAGAAGCCCAGATCGTTGAGGGGGCGGCCGTCCAAGAGCACCAACACCTGCGCCGTTCGCGCCCCTCGCATGAATTGAGAGCTAAGAGCTCCCAACTGAGTTCCCGCTGTGCCATCGCTGAGGATCCCAGGCAGATAGCGCAGGGCTTCTTGCACCGTCCTTGCCCCTTGCTCGCGCATCTGCTGGCGGGTGATGACATAGACTGGGCGCGAAGAGTCCCGCAGCAAGCCAGGGCGGCGAAACGGTGTGGTGACGGGTTGATTGAAAATCTCGGCACTAAGACTGGTGTCCAAGACCGCTTGCGCCCAGGCTGGGATCCCCAAACTCCAGCTCCCCAGCCCAAGGCTGAGACATACAACAATTGCTTTCATCCGGTTGCTCCTGCTTCCGTGCGACGCGGAAGAGCTAAGCTGTGAGCCAAAGCCGCAGGCGGGCATCCTGACTGAGGGCCTTAGCCCATCACAGTTGCGGCACAGCGCCGGATTTGCACCGGACTTTCCCCATTGCTTGCCCTGGCTGATCCCCAGAGCAACCTGACGGCACGGCTTTCTCCGCAGTCCTTTTGGAAAAAGCCGTGCTAGGCATCATACATTCCCTGCTGGGGAGTTCCTATCCTGCCGGGGGGGATCCCTGGGCAGTGAGGTCAACGGAAGATCATCTCCGCCACCGCGTCAAAGCCGGCGTCCAACAGGCGATCCAGGACCGACTGGGCTTGGCTGCGGTTGTCGTAGAGGCCGGCCTGCAGCACCCTCCTGCCGTTGAACACGGTCTCCACCGCCTCAGGGACGAGCTGCCGCAGCCGCTGCAAATCGTCGCTGCCCTTGGGGGTCACCAAGACGCGAAACTGGGTTGCCGCTCGCGTCAGCGGGACGGAGTCCTTGTCGGCAGCCTGAGCAGGAGAAGCTGGGGCCGAGCTTGAGGGTGCAGAGGAGGAGGTAGGAGGGTTTTCTCTGGCTTGGCGGCGGGCCGGCGGCGGCAGCAGGGTGGTGATGTCGGTAAGGGGAGCTGCAGAGGCCTGGCGGACAGGGGCGGCAGGAGCCGGCTCAACCGGCTGGGCAGGCGTAGTAGAGCCATCGGGGGTGAAGGGGACGGCAACAACCTCCTGGGGTTGCGTGCTTGACGGCTGGCTGGGGCCGCTGGGCAAAATACGCCCTCCCGAGCCCGCTGCAGGAGGGGGAAGGGGGGCCGTCGATTGCGGCACCGCCACCACCGGTAGGTTTGTGGAAGTTTCGGCTGGCTTGGCCACCGCCGGCTGGGGATCCCGGCTGGGAGCCGGGGGGGCGCTGGGCAGCGTCAGGCCGCCGGCAGCAATGGGTGGTGGGGCGCTGCTGGGCAGGGCAGCAACCGTGGTTTGGCCCGCTAGATCCAGCTCCCCTTTGGTTTTGCCCGCCAGTTGGTTGCCGTTGGCGTTGAGGCGCAGGCCGCGGGTGGCGTTGTGGATGTCGTACTGGCCGTTGCCCTCAAAAATGTTGTTGCCAGGATCCGAGGCCGTGCCCAGATCGGGCTGGGCGTTGGTGATAGCTGTCAGGCCAGTCTCCAGGTTGCGGGCAATGAGATTGTTGCGCAAGATGGGCCGGGCGCTGCCGCCAACCACAATGCCGGTGCGGTTTTGCAGGATGCGGTTGTTGCGCACCATCGGCGCCGAGCGCTGGTCGATGGTGAGGCCAAAGCCGGTCTCTTGGAAGAGGTTGTTGACAATGGTGGGCTGGGAGGTGCCCAAGACGGAGATGCCGTTGGCCCCATTTTTGTAGAAGCGGTTGCCCTCTATCCAGGGGTTGGAGGCGCCAGCAATGAAAATGCCGTCGTGGATGCTGCCCACAAAGCTATTGTTGAGAATGCGGGGGGAAGCCGATTCTATCCAGAGGGCATAGCCGCGCCGCCCCTGGTTGCGCAGGGTAACTCCGCGCACCTCTGAGCCGGTCTCGGCCAGCAGAGCAACATTTTGCCGGGCCAGGGTCGGGCTCATGTAGGTGCCGCCGCCATCGATCAGGTAGCCCTCCCCTAGGTTGGACTCGTCCCCGCGCAAGATAAGGCCAGCCTTGAGGCGGATGGGGAAGACTTCGCCGCTTTCTGCGCTGTAGATCCCCGGCAGAAGCTGGATAATGCTGCCCGCTGGCGCCCGTCCAATGGCATGGGTGATGGTCTTGAAGGGGTTGTTGCGGGATCCATCCCCTTGGGTATCGCTGCCGTTGGCGGCATCAACAAAAATGGCCGGGCGGTCGTCCGGCAGCGGTGGCGCCTGGGGCAGGGCCTGCTTCTCCAAAAGGCCAGTGTCCAGGGAAGTTTGCGCCCAACTGGGATCCCTTCCTGCCGCCAGCAGTAAGCTGGTGCTCAACAGCAGAGAGGCAGCCAGTCGTGCCAGGGTTGGGGAGCCATGGCGCTGCAACCACAAGTCAGGCAGGACTGCTGTAAATTGGTGTTCGCCGGATTTCTGCAGACGGATAAACGATAAGGAAGCGATCATAGGAGTCATCCTCACACCAGGCTGGGCCAGAGAAGGAAGGAGGGTCGAGGCTATCCTACCAAACCCAAGAGGTGGGATCCTGCCCTCTTCCCCAACTCCAAATACGGACTGACGCAGGCTTTTTTTGTAGATCCAACGCTACCCCTAGAGTATACCCTTGCCATGACCGAAGAAGCCCTTGCCCGCGAAGGCTCCTCCCAAGAGTTGCCGCTGGCTTCCCTCTCGTCTGGGCGCCCCCTGCTTAATCTGCTGCTGTTGGGGATCCCGGCGGGGCTGCTGGCGCTGGCGGGGTTGACAGGGCAGCCAGTTTTGGGCTGGGGGGCGGTGCTGGCTTGGCTGGGCTTGGCCGGCTGGTGGGGGCAGCCGCTCTGGGTGCAGATTGGGCGCGATCTCTGGCAGTGGCTAACTACGTGGCCCAGCCTGGGATGGGCGGCGGCAGCCCTCAGCTTGGCCGTGGCAGGGGCAGTGGTTTGGAGTGGGGCCCTCGCAGCCCTGCGATCCCTGAGCTGGGAGGCGATTGGGGCTTTGGGCGAGGTGTTTGGCGCTACCGGGCAGATCCTCATCGCCCTCCTGGCCGCCTATATTGCCTGGCGGCAGTACGTCATCTCCCGCGACCTCACCATCCAGCAGAACACCATTACCCAGCAGCAGACCATCGACGCCTACTTCGAGGGCATCTCCAACCTGGTTCTCTCCCCTGATGGGCAGTTGGACGACTGGCCCCTGGAGCGGGCCATCGCTGCCGGGCGCACGGCGGCGCTCCTCAACGGCGTGGATCGCTTCGGCAAAGCCAAGATTCTGCGCTTCCTCTCCACCGCCAACTTGCTCAGCCCCCTGCGCCGCGACGAACACCTGGGCCGGCCCATTTTGGACGGCAAAGGCGGCTACCAGCGGGATCGCGTCAATGGTATCCGCGTGGTTAACCTGGGCACCATGCTGGAAGGGGCCGACCTGCATGGCACCCTGTTGCGGGGGGTGGACTTCAGCGAGGCCAGCCTGGAAAGAGCCAACCTGCAGGATTGCGACCTTAGCCACACCAACCTCTGCGGGGCCAACCTGCGCAATGCCGACCTGCGCGGGGCCGATCTCTACCGCGCCCTCTTGTTTGTGGGATCCCTGCAGACCGCTTCCCCGGCCCAGCCAGGGCAAAAGCCCGATTTCAAAACAGGAGCCTACACCGGCGCCATCGTGGCGGGAGCAGACTTCCGCGGCGCCCGTCGCCTTTCTCCTGAGCAGCGCGCTTACCTAGCCGCCTGGGGGGCCAAACTGGATCCCGACCCTTCGCCCCCCAATTCCCGCTTGGATCCCGGCGGCAAAAGCGAGCCCTTACCCCCTCCCGCCGAACCGCCAGCCTCCCTACGGCCCTGATCCAGAGCCAATGGCCAGCTCCCCTCTCCCTCTGGGAGAGGGGCCGGGGGTGAGGGAATGCTCCCTCTGGGAG
>NZ_JANSIZ010000058.1:0-5000 GCF_047462315.1 Synechococcus sp. H60.2
GATCAGTCGCGCAGCAGCACAGCTCTCGCAGCAGGGGGTTGGGGCACTGATTGTGATTGAACGCCGCACCCAGTTGCAGGAATTTGCCGACCGTGGTGTGATTCTCGACTCGCGTATTTCCACGCCGCTTTTGCTCAATATTTTCTTTCCTAACTCACCCTTGCACGATATGGCAGTGATCATTCGCGGGAATCGGATTCTGGCAGCCAATGTTGTGCTACCGCTTAGCGAAGATATTTCCGGTCCACGACGGTACGGTACGCGCCACCGTGCGGCCAAGGGGATTACCGAGCAGACTGATGCACTGGCCGTCGTTGTGTCAGAAGAGACCGGTGCTATCTCGCTCGTCAGTGATGGCCGCATGGTGAGCTATTTAACCGAGACACGGCTGCGGACAATGCTGGCCGATCTGATGCAGGTGCCGCTTGAGAAAGAAGCGAAGAGGGCGGCATGAATGGCGTGCGTTCAATCGTGTTGCGGGCGTTCCTGGCCTTTGGTCTGAGCTTTGCCCTCTGGGCGTTTGTTTCTTTCAGCGAGAATCCTGAAGAGACGGCCCGTTTCGAGGACCTCACGCTCCAGATCGTTGGCCTGGCTGAAGATATGGTGATCGTTGATGCGAATGGGTTGCCGACAACCTCGTTTCCACTCGTTGACGTCACCCTCCGCACTGATCGCCGACAGCGCTCGGAGTTACGTCCGGTTGATATCCGGGTTGTGGCCGATCTGAGTAATCTTGGTCCCGGCGATCACCTGGTGCCGATCAATGTTCAACCAACGCGCAGCAACCTCTCGTTCAGTGTGCCGGCGGGAGGGATCGAACCGTCTGCTATCAGTATACGTATCGAGCCTGTAGAAACTGTGACCGTCCCCATTCGTCTTGAAATCGTTGGTTCGCCACCATTTAGTTTTGAGCGCGGTGATCCAGAGATACGCTACAACGGTAATTTGATCGACACCGTAACGGTGAGTGGTCCGCAAAGTCGGGTTGTGCGGGTAGCGGCGGTGCGGACTGTGGCTAATATCGCGCAACTTCGCGCATCGTATGTTGCACCGTTGAACCTGACGCCGGTTGATAACAATAATCAGCCGGTTGAAGGAGTGCAGGTTCGACCGGCAACGGTGACTGTCGTTATCCCGATTAATCCGGTGGTTGGTCTGCGACTGGTGCCGGTTTCGCCGATTATCATCGGCTCACCGGCGCCGGGATTTGCCGTCACCGATATCAAGGTTGATCCGCCATTAATCACCCTTACCGGTAGTTCTGGCCCGCTTGACGCGATCAACCTGTTGCAGACAGAAGCTATCGATATCGCCAACGCTCGTGAGACGGTGGTGCGCATCGTACCGTTAATCATCCCGACCGGTACTTCGCCGGCTCAGGGCGAGTCGAACGCTGTGCGGGTAACGGTTGAGATCACACCAATTACCTTGCCATTCCAGATTCGCTTACCGGTCGAGATTGTGATCGACGGTTTAGAAAATGGTCTCCTTGTCACCGTATCACCAGAGGTCGTTGAGATAACCTTCGCCGGTACCAGTGCCCAACTGAATGCCCTGGCGGCGACGCCGCTGGAAGCAACCATTAACGTCAGCGGACTTGCTCCTGGTGCCTATCAGTTCCCTGTCCAACCCCTGCTGCCTGATGGGGTCAGCATCGTGGGTGAAGCGCCAACCGTGACAGTGGTGATTATCCCAGCGCCGCCGCCACCCCCGCCCCCACCCCCTCCGCCCTCCACCAGGTCGGTTCCTCCCCGTAGGCCCAGATCGCCCAAAAAGCCAGCGTCACCGCCACCAGCAGCGGCAGCTCCAACATGTACACATGGGCCAGAGCCGCGATCCCTGGGTAAAGGACGAGCAGCGCTGCCGCCAACCAGCCCACTTCCTGAGAGTGGTAAATCCGCTGGCCCAGCCGCTGGGTTGCCAGGGTCAGGATCCCCAGCAACACCCAATTGAGCAACTGCCCATCGGCACGGCTAAAGGGGTGCAAAGCGGCCAACGGGATCCCCAGCCAGTAGGCCAAAGGCGGGTAGCGCTGGTTTAAGTGCAAAAACTGCTGCCACCACACCCCTTCCCAGCGAAACCGCCGCAGGTGATCCCCAAATGCCTGGGCCTGCAACAGGTGCTGCGCCTCATCCCAGGCTGGCGGCAGGGGATCCGTCCAGTTCCAAACCAGCAACAGCAGTAGGGCCGCCATCCCCAGGCCCGCCCAGGCGGGGAGAAAGGGGATCCCCACCCCCCCTCTTGCTGCAGCTAGCCGACTGGAGGTCGTCTTCATGGCCTTAGCCCTGTTTCCTAGCGCTACACTCAACTTGGGCTGCCCTTAGAGATCCTCGAGGCCGCGATATTACCCCCCCATGACCGTTCCACCCTCTGGCTCCACAGGTGTCTGGATCCTCCCCGACCAACTGCACCCCCAGCAAGCTGCCCTTGCCTCCCTCTCAACCCTACCTCCCCACCGCGTCCCCATCCTTTTTATCGAGTCCCAAGCTTGGGCCAGCTCCCGCAACCATCACCAGCAGAAGTTGGTGCTGGTGTGGTCGGCCATGCGCCACTTTGCCCAAGAATTGCAACAGCGCGGCCACCCCGTTACCTATGTGGAAGCCGAGGACTCTGCTGAACCCCTGCAGGCCTGGGCCAGGCAATATCAATTACAACAAATCCGCCTCATGCAGCCTGCCGACATTCCTGTTCGAGCGGAGGTGGAAAAGCTGAGATCCGCCCTCCCCTGCCCGCTCCTGGTCGTGGAAAATAACCACTTCCTCTGGACAGCCTCCCAGTTTATCGACTGGGCCTCAGGCCGCAAGCGCCTGCTTCTGGAAGACTTTTACCGCCAAGGGCGCAGACGCTTCCGCCTCCTCATGGACGGCTCCCAACCCCTGGGTGGGCGCTGGAACTACGACCGGGAAAACCGGCAGCCTCCTCAGCCTGGCCGGCGCTACCCACCCCCTCTGAGGTTTCCTCCCGACGCCATCACGCAAGCGGTGATGGAGAAAGTGCGGCGACGTTACGGCCACCACTTTGGATCCCTAGAGGGCTTTGGCTGGGCAGTCACCCGCGCCCAAGCCCTGCAGGTGCTCGAAGACTTTATCCAGCACCGCCTGCCCCATTTCGGCCCCTGGCAAGATGCCATGCAAGCTGGGGAGGACTTCCTCTACCACTCCCTCCTTTCCCCCTACCTCAATCTAGGGCTTCTCACCCCCCAAGAAGTCCTCGCCGCCGCCGCACAGGCCTACCATCGCGGCAGGATCCCTCTTCCTTCCGCTGAAGGCTTCATCCGTCAGATCCTGGGCTGGCGGGAATACCTGCGCGGCTTCTACGAATACCAGATGCCCCAGGGCTATGCCCAGAAGAACTTCTTTGGCCACCACCGCCCCCTGCCGGACTTTTTTTGGACGGGCGAAACCGACATGGCCTGCCTACGGCACACCCTAGGGCAAATTCGCCGCCACGGCTACGCCCACCACATCCAGCGGCTGATGGTGCTCAGCAATTTTGCGCTCATCAGCGGCATCCAACCCCAGGCAGTGGAAGCGTGGTTTCACGACGTGTTCATCGACAGCTACGACTGGGTGATGCAGCCCAACGTCATCGGCATGGGCCTTTTTGCCGACGGGGGCATGCTTTCCACCAAACCCTACGCCGCCTCTGCCCAGTACATCCGCAGAATGAGTGACTACTGCCGCCATTGCCGCTACAATCCCAGCGAAAAGGTTGGCGAACGCGCCTGTCCCTTTAATACCTTCTACTGGGATTTCCTCTTGCGCCACCGCTCCCTCTTGACCCCCCTAGGGAGGATGAAATGGGTATTGGCCCACTTGGATCGCTTGCAGCCGGAGCTAAAAGCCCAAATCCAAGCGCAAGCTGCTGCTTGGTGGGATCCCTGGCCTAGGAGCAACTCCCTGGGCCAGCCGTCTGGCTAAAATTGGAGCACCTTCCCTTTCTATGCTACTTGGTTCAAGGAGCCCACGTCATGAAATGTCCCCGCTGCGGCAAGCAAGAAATTCGCGTTTTAGAGTCCCGTTCGGCAGAAGGTGGCCAAAGCGTGCGGCGGCGGCGGGAATGCATGTCCTGTGGCTACCGCTTCACCACCTACGAGCGCATTGAATTCATGCCCATCATGGTCATTAAACGGGATGGATCCCGGGAGAGTTTTAACCGCAACAAGATTCTCCAAGGGGTGATGCACGCCTGCCAAAAAACCCAAGTTAGCATCAAGCAGATGGAGGAGTTGGTCAACGAAATCGAAGAAAAACTGCAACTGGAAGACGTTCAAGAGGTAACTACCCTACGCATCGGCGAGATGGTACTGGAGCGCCTACAGCGCCTGAGCGAAGTTGCCTATGTGCGCTTTGCCTCCGTGTACCGCCAGTTCCAGGGTATAAAAGACTTTGTTACTGAACTGGAACAGTTGGAACGGTTGGAGGGCCCCCTCCGACGAGATCTGGAGCGGCCGTTGCGGAACTCTCCCCCTTCAGAGTCGGAATCCACAGCTTCTCCAGACTGGGTGGGGGGTATTCCCAAACTCCTCGATCAAAACGACGCCTCGAGCAATCTCTCGGGGATCCCAAAATAGCGCTTGCCGCCGAGAAAAACTGCCAGAAAAGGGCTCCCATTCAAACAGCTTAGCGGTATGCTTGGGTTAGCAATTGCCGCCTACACTAAGCATAGCGCTAGATATCCCCGGCTGGTCGGTGTTCAGCGCTACCGCTAGGTGAGCCTTGCGGCTTTGTCTGTTCAGGATCCCTGGCTGCCCACCTTCCTCAGTTTTTCATCCTTTCTTACGCGTCGATTCAATTTATGCAGTACGACTTTCGGGGTTCTAGCCCCTCTGGAGCTCGCAACGGCAACCCCAGTGGCTTGCCCGGCAACAACAGCTTTCGCACCCCTGCCTCACTAGAGACGGGGCCGGGGACAGTGCCCATCCAGGTGTATCAACAAGTGGCCGAAGAGCTGGAATCTGCCCGTCAGCAGGTGAGCCGCCTCTCTTCCGAAAATCAGCG
>NZ_JANSIZ010000058.1:12500-16270 GCF_047462315.1 Synechococcus sp. H60.2
GGGCGCAGGATGGGGGAGCCGGTTTGGCTGGACTCCCAGAAGAGGCTGTAGAGGTAGGGCAACAGTTGATAACGCAGCTGGATGGCCTGTCGAGCAATGGCTTCCACCTCAGGGCCAAAGCTCCAGGGTTCGTGGGGGCGAGTTCCCTGAGCACTGTGGCCGCGCATGAGGGGATAGAGGAGCCCCATTTGCATCCAGCGGGCAAACAGCTCGGGAGTGGCGTTGCCCCCGAAGCCGCCGATGTCGGCGCCGACAAAGCTAACTCCCGACAGGCCCAGGTTGAGGAGCATGGGTAGGGACATCTCCAGATGTTCCCAGGAGGATTGGTTGTCTCCTGTCCAGACGGCAGCCCAGCGCTGGATCCCGGCAAAGCCGGAGCGGGTGAGGACAAAGGGGCGCTGGTTGGGGCAGAGCTGTTCTAGACCCTCGCGGGAGGCGCGGGCCATCAGGAGGCCATAGAGGTTGTGCACCTCGGCGTGGGTGGTGCGCTCTTCAGGGGGGCCTTGGGGGGCGTCGGGGGGGATGTCCACAATTTGGCCCCCATCTCCAAAGGGGCGGTCGTTGAGGGCCGGCTCATTCATGTCGTTCCAGATGCCATCCACACCGGCTTGAGTGAGAACCCGCTGCCAGGATCCCCACCACTGCCGCACTTCGGGGCGCGAGAAATCGGGGAAGAGAACTTTGCCCGGCCAAACATAGCCGTGGAAGAGGTGGCCGTCGGCGCGGCGAATGAAGAAGTCTTGGGCCAGGCCCTCGTCAAAAACGGCGTAGTCGGCTTCGGGATCGAACTTGACGCCGGGATCCACAATGGCCACCACTCGAAAGCCGGCTTCATGCAGCTGCGCCGTGAGGCGGGCGGGATCGGGAAAGCGGCGGGGATCCCAGGTGAAAACGCGGTAGCCGCGCATGTAGTCGATATCCAGGTAGATGACGTCGCAGGGGATCTGGCGCTGGCGAAATTGCTCGGCAATGTTCTGTACTTGAGTAGCGCTGGCGTAGCTCCAGCGGCACTGCTGGTAGCCGAGGGCCCAGAGCGGAGGCAGGGGGGTTCGCCCGGTGAGTTGGGTGTAGGTCTGGAGCACCAAGGCGGGGGTAGGGCCGTAGATGAGGTAGTAGTCCAGCTCGGGGGCGCGCACTTCGATGGCCCACTGTTCAGGCTCCGCCTGGCCCAGGTCGAACTGGCTCCAGTGGGTGCAGTGCAGGAAGAGGCCGTAGCAGAGGCCAGGGCGGAGGAGCAAGGCAAAGGGAATGGCCAGATAGAGGTTGTCACTGTGGGCGTCGTAGCCCCAGCAGTCGCGGGTCCAGTGGCTGTAGCGCCGGCCCCGCTTGTTGAGCAGCCCGGCCCGTTCTCCCAGGCCGTAGATGTGCTCGGCGGGGTGGAGGGATTTAACCAGGCGGATGCTCTCGGATCCCCAACTGAGGCCCCCAGAGATATCGGCACAAAAGACCTGGCCCTGGGGATCGCGAAAGCTGAAGCAGAGGGGATCCCGGTCAATCTGCAGTTGCACCAGAGAAGTGCTGAGGTGAACTTGGGTGGGGCTTTCCTGCAGCTCAAAAGGAGCCGGCGGCCACTCTGCATCCGCCAGAGCCACATCCCAAGAACGACGGGGCAAAAACTCGCCGCTGGGGCTAAAGCGCAGCCGCAGTAGACGAGGGGTGAGCACCTGCACAGACCAGCAGCCCTGGGTACAGAGGAGACGGATCCCCCTGGGGTGGATCTGGAGTTCCTGCAGGGATCCACAGGTTTGCCTCTGGGGCTGGCCGAAGATCTCGCTAGCTTCCAGCATGGTTTGGGGGCAGATGCTGCCCTCAAGGCTAACCCAAGGCCGCAAGGGAGCAGGCAGCTCCCCACTCTTGTGCGCAGCCAACTCTGCTCCCATCGGTACATCTTTTTAGAAGAGCAGCAGCAATGATTGGCTAGCTCAAACCTCAAAATCCATCGCGAAAACGAGGTGGCAATGGCTCTGAGGATCCCGGCGATAAAACTCCTCTCCTCGCTGTTGCTTTTGGGGGGGTTGTCCGCCCCTGTTGGGGCCTACCCGGTCAGACCGGAAACGGTCATGTCTCTGCAACAGGGGGATCACGCCCAAGCTCTGCCCAGAGCCAGGACAGAGCAGCGCTTCCAGGTCGTGACGTTGGCAAGCGGGTTGGAGCATCCTTGGGGGATGGCCTTTCTGCCAGACGGAACCATCCTGGTGACCGAACGTCCGGGCCGGCTGCGCCGAGTTACCGAGCAGGGGTTGGATCCCCAGCCCATCGCTGGGGTGCCAGAGGTGTTTGCCCGCGGCCAGGGAGGGCTGCTGGATATTGCCTTGCACCCCAACTACGCAGAGAACGGCTGGATCTACTTGTCCTATGCAGCTCCTGGGCCAGGCGGCGGGGGGACGCGAGTGGCGCGGGCCCGTCTGAGAGAAAGAGGACTCCAGGATCTGGAAGTGATTTTTGACATGGAGCGCAAAACCCCTGCCCAACAGCACTTCGGCTCCCGCCTGGCCTTTGACAAAGAAGGGTTTCTCTACATCAGCACCGGCGACCGCGGCGAGCAGGATCGGGCCCAGGATCTGGGGGATGCTGCCGGCAAGGTGTTGCGCCTTACTGACACGGGCGGGATCCCGCCAGACAACCCCTTTGTGGGAAAAGCAGGGGCTTTGCCGGAAATTTTTACCTATGGCCACCGCAACATTCAGGGAATGACCCGCCACCCCGAGACAGGAGCCATTTGGACGCACGAACATGGGCCGCAAGGGGGGGACGAGATCAACATCTTGGCCCCCGGCGTCAACTACGGCTGGCCCCTGATTACCCATGGTCGGGAGTACAGCGGCGAACCGGTCGGCCAAGGACTGGCGGCAGCTCCTGGATTGGCTTCGCCGCTGCTGCACTGGACGCCCTCCATTGCCCCTTCTGGCATGGCCTTTTACACGGGAGATGTCTTTCCTGAGTGGCGGGGCAATCTCTTTGTGGGAGCGCTGGCCGGTCAGCATTTGGCACGCCTGGTTTTGCAGGGGGATCGCGTGGTGGCAGAAGAGCGCCTGCTAGAAGGAGCGGTGGGTCGCATCCGAGATGTGCGCCAGGGGCCGGATGGCTTGCTCTACTTATTGACCGATGCCCCCAACGGATCCCTGTTGCGCCTGGAGCCAAGCTCTTGATTGGGGTTAAGCTACATGGCCCTAGTCCTGGGGGATTGGCCCTAGCAGCGCTTCCTAACTCCCACTGCTGCTACTACAAAAACTTGACATCTTGCTCGAGGGGGAGTGGCTCTCCCGTTTGGGCATCTGTATTGTGGCAGGCAAAGCATTCCTCTGGAGTTAGCTTGATAAGCTGTCCTGGAGCCGGAAGAAAGAACATCCTTAGCTCTTTAGTCGGGATCAAAACGATTTTGCCATTGGGGGCCTTGCGCTTGTGTTTTTCGTCGGTGAAGGTTCTGACAACGCAAGATATTGGATAGTATTCGCTGTTTTGGAGCTTAGCTTCTAGAAGCGCTCTCCAGTAGGGGCTGTACCCAAAAATCCACTGACCCTTGGAAAATTTGAGATCAAATGCTTGACTCCAAATTCTGCTGTGAAAGGTGATACAGCCTGTTAATTTAAAATAGGGTACAGGTTTTAAGAGGAAGGAGAAAAGGGAATGCCAACCCATTCTTTGGATCTACGGCAAAGGGTCGTGGCAGCTTATCTGGCAGGTCAGACCTCTATCCGCCAGGTAGCCGAACGGTTCATGGTGACCAAAAGAACAGTACACCGCTGGGTGCGACAGTACCAACAAACTCA
>NZ_JANSIZ010000059.1:0-16154 GCF_047462315.1 Synechococcus sp. H60.2
GCCGAGATGGCCCCCACCTGCTCCACCAAGCCGCGGAAGGGCAGCCAGGGTCCTGCTTGCAGTTCGCCCAAGGTAAGGCGCAGGCGAGGACAGCAGGGGGCAGCAGTTGGCTCTAGCGATAGCAGCGGGCGGGCCTGCCCTACCTCGGCCCAGCCTTGGCCGGGGAAGGATCTGGCAGTGGTCAGGATCCCGCCGGGGACGGCTTGCTCACATCCGCGCACAAAGGCCCGCGCCAGTTGCAACGCCAGGTGCGGCTCCTCCGCCAGCGCCAGCTCTGCTGGGCCTTGCCCCAGGGGCTCAGCCACCGGGCCAAGCAGCCAGTTAATGCCGATGGCCGCCGCCTCCCGCGCCGTGATCCTTCCCCACTGTTCTGCCCAGCGCTCGGCTTCGGATCCCAGGCGGCTTAGGCCCAGGGGGTGGGGGAAAGAAGTAGCCCCCGCCAGCGCCAGGCCGCGACTGGCCTCGGCTGCCACCAAAAGGGGCAGGGCAGCCCAAGACTGCGCCTCCTCGATCAGCAGCAGGGCCTCTGCCACATGGCCCTCAGTAATCCAGAGGCCCCCGATCCCCACCTCTTGGATCAGTCGCTTGAGGACCTCTCGGGGAGGAGACTGGGATCCCAGGCGGGCCGAAACCGGCACCACCAGCAGTTGGGCCACCTGCCGTGCTAAGGACAAGGGCTGCTCAAGGGCAGCGACCGGGGATCCCGAACCACTCATGGACACCATCAGCAAGGGGAAAGCGAGGGGATCCTATCCTTTGCGAAAACGCCGGGCAAGCGCAAAGATCCTAACCCCTCTGCCGGCTGCCGAAACCCTCAACGCCTTTGGGAAGCCCGGCAGCGGTCGCAGGTGCCGCAGGGCAGGCCGGACTGGTTCTCAGGGTAGCCAAAATGTTGCAAAATTGCCTGCCAGCGACAGCCGCGGCTGTGGATGAAGTCCTCCATCCCCCGCCAGGGATCCTCCCGCCGTGGCGGTTGCCAGCGGCGGTGCAGCACCTGGAAGTGAAAGGGATCTGGCCAGTGCAGACAGCCCATTTCCTGTAACAGGCCCAGGGCCACCCGCGTCTCCCCTGGGGGCAAGTCGGCATAGGATCCCTGGGAGGGCAGAGTTTGGAGCAAACGCCGTGCTTGGGCCAGCAGGCGCTCCTGCTGGGAATAGAAATAGGCTTGGCGCTGGCGATCGGTGGGATCCAGCAGGCCCGTCGGCTCCGAGACAAGCATGAGGGCCCGGCAAGGGCCACCATCCCGCCCGCCCCGCCCCACCTCCTGCAGATAGTCCATCAAGTTGGGGGGTGGGTGAAAGTGCAGCACCCAACGCACGTCCGGCTTGTTGATGCCCATGCCAAAGGCGTTGGTACAGACCAAAAAGCGCAGCTCGCCCTCTAGCCAAGCCCGTTCCAACTGGCGGCGGGATCCCGCTTCCAGCCCGCCGTGGTAGGTGGCGGTTTTCTGGTTTTGTCGGCCCAGCCACTCGGCCAGCTCCTCCCCATCCCGGCGGGTGCGCACATACACCAGGCCCGAGCCGGGGTTTTCGGCCAGGAAGCGCAGCAGGCGGCGACGGCGATCCGCTGGGCTCCAGGCCACCTCCACATGGAGGGAGATATTGGCCCGCAGGGGATCGGCGCGGATGCACTCCGGCTGCTGTAGCCCTAGGAGGTGGCGCAGGCGGTTGAGGGTTTCGGGATCGGCAGTGGCAGTAAAGGCAGCGATGGGAAAGGCAGGCTGGCCCAAGGCAGGACGCACCAACCCCAGGCGGCGGTAGTCGGGCCGGAAGGATCCTCCCCAGTGCACCAAGGTGTGCGCCTCGTCCACCATGAGGCCGTTGATAGGCACCTGTTGCAGCCGCTCCCAGACCGGGGGGCTAAAGAGGGTTTCCGGCCCTAGATAGAGTAGACGCAGCCGATTCTCCGCCAACGCCCGCAACACCCGCTTGCGCAGAGCCGGCTCCAGCTCGCTGTGCAGACAGGCCGCCGGCAGACGGCGCCTCCAGAGATCCTGAACTTGGTCCTCCATCAGGGCAATCAGGGGTGAGACCACCAAGGTCAGGCCTGTCTGCAGCAAAGCCGGCAGTTGAAAACACAAGGACTTGCCAAAGCCCGTCGGCAGCACCACGAGGGCATCCCGCTTCTCCAGTAAGGCGCGGATTACCCGATCCTGGGGCGGCCGCAGCGCCTCGTAGCCCCAGTACCGCTTGAGGGCAGAGTAAACCTGCTGCCAATCCTGCAAACGGCAATCCCCTTTGCCGCGATCTCTCTACCTACAGCAATCTACAGCGACTTCCTCGAGGGAAGTTCCAGGCCACTTCAGATCCTCCCAAAGGAAGAGGGGGCAGGGGTGAGGGAAACCCCCTGCCAGATCCACTCCCTAGGCTGGACGGCTGGGATCGGGGCTAGCGGGGAAGCGATGATGCCTGCTCAGGCTGGCAAGGTGGGGTTGCAGTAGCCATAGGGCAGCAGGCTTGTGCGATGCTAGAGGTGGGGTGTTCCTGCTGCTTTGGTTCCCATGACTGCCCTAGATTCCACGTGCTCGCTCCAGCCCAGAGTGGCTTTTGTTCACCGTCGCACAGCAGAGACGGACGTGCAGGTTCGCCTCAACCTCGATGGCAAGGGGCAGCACGAGATCGACACGGGGATCCCCTTTTTGGACCACATGCTGGCCCAGCTCAGCACCCATGGGCTAATTGATCTCCAGATCAAAGCGGTGGGGGATCTGCACATCGACGATCACCACACCAACGAAGATGTGGGCATCACGTTGGGACAAGCCCTAGCCCAGGCGCTGCAGGATCGGCGCGGCATTTACCGTTTTGGCCACTTCTGGGCGCCTTTGGATGAGGCCTTGGTGCAGGTGGTACTGGATTTTTCCGGACGCCCCCACCTCAGCTACGGCCTGGAGCTAACTGTGGAGCGCATTGGCCGCTACGAAACCCAGTTGGTGCGAGAGTTTTACCAGGCATTGGTCAACCACGCCCAGCTGACCCTGCACATCCGCCAGGCAGCCGGCCTCAATGCCCACCACCTTGTTGAAGCCAGTTTCAAAGCCTTTGCCCGCGCTCTGCGCATGGCCGTAGAGCGGGATCCGCGCCGACAGGATGAGATCCCCAGCTCAAAAGGAGTGCTGTAAACTTAACTCCTGCCTGAGCTGGGGACGGCGTGGCTGGCCAAAACAACACTGCCGCAGGCGGGCCAACTCCGCCTCACTGAGATCCTGCCACTGGCCGGGAGCCAGTCCCTCCAGCGAGAGAGGGCCCAGCCGCACTCGCACCAATCGCAGAGTTGGGATGCCGACAGCGGCGGTCATGCGGCGCACCTGGCGATTGCGACCTTCCCGCAGCGTCAGCTCCAGCCAGGTGGTGGGGATGGAGCGGCGAAAGCGAATGGGCGGATCCCGCGGTGGCAAGGGTGGCTCTTCGGTGAGAACCCTCACCTGGGCAGGGCGGGTTTTCCGCCCCTGGATGATCACCCCTTTTTCCAACTGTTGCAGAGCCTGCGGCGTGGGGATCCCTTCCACCTGCACCCAGTAGGTGCGCTCGTGGCCAAACTTGGGATCGATGAGGCGGGCGTTGAGGCGACCATCGTCGGTTAGCAGAAGCAGACCTTCGCTATCTCGATCCAACCGCCCCACCGGATAGACCCTGGGCACCGGGATGAAAGACTTGAGGGTTGGCCGCCCCTGCCGGTCGGTAAATTGGGTGAGCACGCCGTAGGGTTTGTAAAACTTGAGGTAGCGCATGGCAAAAGGGTGGATCCCGTCTTTTAAGGTTGGGCAGAGCAGCTTCAACGGTAAGATCAAGCCTTGAGGGCAGCGTTTCCCCCTGGCGGAAGAGTTTGACGGATCTCACCTCATGACGATAGACAACAATCTACTCTGGGTTTTAATTGGAACGGCAGGGCTCTCCCTTCTCAGTCTGGTGTACGTGTGGGTGGATGAGGGGATCAAACGGCGCCGCTACGAGCGGCAAAAGCAAGAAGAGGCTGCCCAAGCCGCTGCCGCTGCCCCCGAGCCCACCGCCACAGAGCCAAAAGCCGAGCTCGAACCCTCCGCCTCTCTCCAGGAGGCAGAGGTAGCGCCTAATACACCCAATGCCCCAGCCGCCACCTCCGAGCCGCTTGCCGATACCGCCGCTAGAACAGAGGAGACGCCGGAGGCCACCCCTTGAAGCTGCTCTTCCCCCGTTCCGCCTAAGTCGGCAGGTGGGCTAACCTGAGACAGGACGGCCAACGGGATCCCGATGTTGCGCCTGTTGCGGATCGAGAACTTCGCCCTCATCGAGCACTTGGAGATCCCCTTTCGGGCAGGGCTGAACGTGCTCACGGGAGAAACAGGGGCGGGCAAATCTATCATTCTCGAGGCTCTCGATGCCGCGCTAGGGGGGCCAGCTCGCGCTCTGCGCAGCGGCAGCGAGCGGGGCCTAGTGGAAGCCATTTTCCAGCCCACGGCCGCCCTGGAGGCCTGGCTAGAGCAGGAGCAAATTGAGCCTTTGGAAGAAGGCCTGGTCTGCAGCCGCGAGCTGGTGGTGCGCAACGGCAAGCTCAGCAGCCGCCTGCGAGTCAACGGGGTGCTGGTGAACAAGGCTCAGATGCTCAGCCTGCGCTCCCACCTGGTGGAGATCACCGCCCAGGGTCAGACAATCCAGCTCCAGTTGCCCCAAACTCAGCGCCGCTGGCTGGATGCCTTTGGCGGCGAAGAGCTGTTGCGCCTGCGCCTAGAGGTGGCAGCTTGCTACCAAACCTGGAGCCAGCTCAAAGCAGAGATAGCATCCCGCCAACAAAACCAACAACTGCGGCTGCAGCGGCTAGATCTCCTGGAGCTGCAAGCCCAAGAACTGGCTGCCCTGCGCCTAGAGGATCCCGGCGAACTGACCAAATTGGAGCGGGAGCGGGAGCGCCTAGCCCACTGCGTGGAACTGCAGCAGCAGAGCTATGCCGTCCACCAACTGCTCTACCAAAACGACAGCGGCTCGCCAGCTATTGCTGACTTGTTGGCCCAAGCCGAGCGGTTGCTGCAGAGCATGGCTCAACGGGATCCCGACCTAACTCCCCTCCTCGAACTGGTTAGCAGCGCCCTCGTTCAGGTGGAGGAGGCCGGACGGGAGCTGCTGCGCTACGGCGAGACCCTGGAAGCAGATCCCAGTCGGCTAAACAAAGTTGAACGGCGCCTTGCCCAACTGCGCCAGGCCTGCCGCAAATACGGCCCCACCCTGGCCGAGGTGATGGCCCACGCGCAGCGGGTGCAGGCAGAGTTGGCCCAACTGCGGCACGAGAACACCGACTTGGAGGAACTAGAGGCGCGGCTGGACCAGGCAGCCCAGGAGCTGGAGCGCCACTGCCAGGCGCTTTCCCACCTGCGGCAGCAGGCGGCCCGGAAACTGGAAAAGGCCCTCATTGAGGAGCTCAGGCCCCTGGGGATGAGCGGCGTGCAATTCCAGGTGCAAATCCAGCCAGGATCCCCCACCGCCGAAGGGGTGGATCAGGTGAGCTTTTGGTTTAGCCCCAACCCCGGCGAGCCCCTGCAACCCCTGGCGGAGATTGCCTCCGGCGGCGAGATGAGCCGTTTTCTACTGGCCTTAAAGGCGGTGTTCAGCCGCGTCGATCCGGTGGCTACCCTGGTTTTTGACGAGATCGACGTTGGCGTATCCGGCAAGGTGGCGCAGGCCATCGCCGCCAAATTGCACCAGCTTGCCCGGAACCACCAAGTTCTCTGCGTTACCCACCAACCCCTGATTGCTGCCCTAGCCGATCACCACCTGCGGGTTTACAAAGTGGTGCAAGAAGGGCGGACCTGCGTGCGGGTGGATCCCCTGGGAGAGAGGGAGCGCCGGGAAGAATTGGCCCAACTGGCCGCTGGCCACTCTGCCCAGGAGGCAATGGGCTTTGTGGAAGCCCTTCTCAGGCAGGCAGTCCAACTGGCCAGCTCCGCCTAGCTCCCCTCCCCCTCGAAAGAGGGGCTGGGGGTGAGGGCCTCAACCTCCCAAAAACAGCTCCAGCACTTGGGGATTGCGCAACAGGTTGGGGCCAGTATCCTCAAAGCGGTTTTCTCCCATGGACAAGACGTAGCCCCAGTCCGCTATAGCCAGAGCCTGCTTGGCATTTTGCTCCACCATCAGGATACTGACGCCAAGGCGGTTGATCTCCTGCAGGAGAGCAAAGGTCTGCTCAACGTACAGGGGCGACAGGCCAGCAGTGGGCTCGTCCAGTAACAACAGCCGGGGCTCTGTCATCAACGCCCGCCCCATGGCCAGCATCTGCCGCTGCCCACCGGAGAGGGATCCCGCCGCTTGCTTTCGCTTCTCTTTTAGGGGCGGAAACAGCTCATAAACCCGCTCCAGTTGAGCAGTGTAGTTATCGCGCCGGATAAAGGCCCCCATCTCCAGGTTTTCCTCCACCGTGAGGGAGGGAAAGACATTGTTGGTTTGGGGCACAAAGCCAATCCCCCGCCGCACCAGTTGCTCGGCAGGGAGATGGGTGATGTCAGAGCCTTGGAACAGCACCCGGCCAGAGTGGATGGTGGCCAGCCCAAAGAGGGACTTGAGCACCGTGGATTTGCCCGCGCCGTTGGGGCCGATGATGACCACAATTTGGCCCGGATTGACCTTGAGGCGGATCCCTTTGAGGATGTCCACGCCGCGGTAGCCGCTGTAGAGATCTTGAATCTCTAGCAAAGGGGTCATGGGGGGGATCCCTCCGGCGAGACGGTGGAGGCCGGCCCGGAGCTGAGAGCATCCGCCAGGGCAATGGATCCGAGATAGGCCTCACGCACGGCTGGGTTTTGCTTGATTTCCTGCATGGATCCCTGCGTCAGCACCCTCCCCCCCGCCATGACCACCACATGGTGGCAAAGGCGAGTCACCAGATCCAGGTCGTGTTCGATGATGCAGAAGGTGCAGCCGCGCTCACGGTTGAGGTACTCGATAAAGCGCATCAAGTCCGCCAGCAGCGTGCGGTTGACACCAGCCCCTGGCTCGTCCAAGAGGATGACCCGCGCGTTCGCCATTAGAGTACGTCCCAGTTCCAACAGCTTCTTTTGTCCGCCGGAAAGGTTGACCGCCAGTTGATCGCGTAGGTGGATGAGGTTGAGCCGTTCCAAAACTTCTTCAGCCCGAGCCTGAAGCTGGCGCTCTTGCCGTTGCACGCGCCGCCAGCGGAACCAGGTGTTGAACAGGTTCTCCCCCGCCTGCTCAGGAGGGACGACCATCAAGTTTTCTAGAACGGTCATGCGGCCAAACTCCCGCGGGATCTGGAAGGTGCGCACCAGCCCGCGGTGGAACAAGCGGTGGGGAGGCAGGCCGGTGACATCTTCCCCATCCAGCCAAATGCGGCCGCTGCTGGGTCGAATAAACCCGGCAATGATGTTAAAAAGAGTTGTTTTCCCCGCCCCGTTGGGGCCGATCAAGCCCGTGATCCGGCCAGCTTCGATGCGGAAGGAACAGCGATCCAGGGCATTGACGCCGCCAAACTGTTTGGAGATGTTGTCGATAACAATCACGCTGCTGCTCTGGGAAAACTCGATTACCCAATGGATCCGCCATTGTATGAACTTTTATCGTAGGATAACGAGCCCTATTTAACCAAACTCGGGAATAGGTTTGCCAAAAAGCTACTCCTTGGGGGTTGGGCTGACTCTAGGAGGGAACTCTCCGAGGTAAGCCAACGTCTGCTTCTGTACCATCAACTTTTGGGAATCGCAGTTTTATTCCCTCATTGGAGGTTCTTGGTTATGTCCTCTGTGCACAAACTGACCCGGCGGGCCTTCGCAACGGCGGCAGCTCTGACGGCAGCGGCGCTGGCCACCACCCTGCTGCCGAGCACAGCTCAGCAAGCAGCCCAAACCCCGATCAAAATTGGAGCGCTGCTGTCTTTGACAGGCGACCTGCAAGCCTATGGGGAAAACTGCCTCAAGGGCATCAAGCTGGCCCTGGATCAGATCAACGCTGCTGGCGGCGTCCTCGGATCCCAAATCCAAGTGGTGGAGGCGGATGACCAAACCTCAGCCCAGCCGGCTATCGATGCTGCCCAGCGGCTCGTGAATGTGGAGAAGGTGGCCGCCATTATTGGTGCTTTGGGCAGTGGCGTTACCATCCCAGTGGCCACAACAGTAACAGTTCCCAGCAAGATTCCGCAGATTTCGCCCGCTTCTACTGCTCCCAGCATCACCACCTTGGACGACAATGACTTTCTGTTCCGCACCGTTCCTTCCGATGCTTTCCAAGGGGTAGCCCTGGCGCAAATTACCCGCGAAGAGAAGCTGGATCGCCTGGCGGTTATCTACATCAACAACGACTACGGCCAAGGGCTGGCCGACAGCTTCAAGGCAGCCTTTGAGAAGCAGGGAGGCAAGATCACCAAGGCCGTCCCCTACGAGCCCGGCAAAGCCTCCTACCGCGGCGAGCTGGATCAGCTCAAGGAAGGGGATCCCCAGGCCCTAGTGGTTATTGGCTATCCAGAAAATGGTGCGGTTATCCTGCGGCAGGCTTTGGAAGGGGGGCTATTTGACCGCTTTGTCTTCACAGACGGCATGCGCTCTCCCGATCTGGCCACCCAGGTGGGGGCAGACAAGCTTGAGGGATCCATCGGCACTTCGCCCCAGGCCCTCACCGATAGCAAGGCTTACCAGAGCTTTGCCGAAGCCTACAAAACTACCTACGGGGAGCTGCCCCCCACGCCTTACATTGACACCGCCTACGACGCCGCCTTCCTCTTGGCTCTGGCCATTCAAAAGGCCGGCAGCACCGATGGCACCGCCATCCGCGATGCTCTGCGGCAAGTGGCCAATCCCCCCGGCACCGAGATCCTGCCAGGAGAGTGGGCCAAGGCGGTGGAGCTACTCAAGAAAGGGGAGGACATTGACTACACCGGTGCTTCCGGCTCGCTGAACTTCGACGAGAAGGGAGACGTGGCTGGAACCTTTGCCCACTGGACTTTTAAAGAAGGAAAGATCGTGGATTTGCAGGTGTTTGAGCCGGAAGGCTAAGAGTCTTTAGGCCGGTGGTGCTCGGCTTGGCCGGGCCAGTTCCCGCCTAAGCTCAAAAGCGGGGGTCTGCAGAGAAGACTTTTGCAGGCCCCTGTTTTTTGGGGAAGATCAACAGGAGGGGAGCAAGTCTTTGCTGTGAACCTGTACCGAGATGTGCTGCGGCCCTTGCTTTTTTCGGGCCTGAGGGCTGACCCGGAAGCGGTCAAGGTGGGGCTCTTGCGCGCCCTGGAGTGGCTGGACGCCACCCAGGCTACCGGGATCCTGGCTCTTTTGGAGCGCCTGTTCTGCTATCGGGATCCCCGGCTAGAAGTACGGCTCTGGGGCCTCACCTTCCCCAATCCCATCGGCCTGGCGGCGGGCTTTGACAAGGATGGTCACGCTTTGGCCGTCTGGCCCAGCTTGGGCTTTGGCTTTGTGGAGGTGGGCACCGTCACTCCTCAGCCCCAGCCGGGCAACCCCAAGCCGCGCCTGTTCCAGTTGCCCCAGGATCGGGCTGCTCTCAACCACATGGGCTTCAACAACCAGGGGGCGGCAGCTCTGGCCGAACGGCTGCGCCGGCTGCCCCAACGTCTCATTCCCATTGGCATCAACCTGGGCAAAGGGAAGGCCACCCCCCTGGAGGCGGCGGCTGCCGACTACCTGGCCAGCTTTCGTCTGTTGCGGGAGCTGGGAGACTATTTTGTGGTCAACGTCAGCTCCCCCAACACGGCGGGATTGCGATCCCTGCAGGCTGCCGAGCAGTTGGCGCCCATCCTAGCGACGTTGCAGGGGGAAAATCGCGGACAGAAGCCCCTTTTGGTGAAGATTGCCCCTGACTTGGATTGGCCAGCAATTGACGCCATCCTGGAGCTGGCCCAAGCCTACGGACTGGCGGGGATTGTAGCCACCAACACTACCCTGCGCCGCGACAACCTGAAAACCCGCTTCCTGCCCGGCCTGGGGCCCCTCGCTACGGCAGCCGGCGGCATCAGCGGCGCCCCCCTGCGACAGCGCTCCACCCAGGTGATCCGCTACATTCACCAAGCCACCCAGGGGCAATTGCCGATTATTGGAGTGGGGGGCATTTTCACTCTGGCCGACGCCCTGGAGAAACTGGAGGCCGGGGCCAGCCTGCTCCAGGTCTATACCGGCTGGGCCTATGAAGGGCCAAGCCTAGTTCCCCGCCTGTTGCGCGGCCTGGCCGCTGGCAGGAATCCCGCCCCTTTCTCCTCGGAGAGAATGCCGCCAGGGATCCAATCCGGGCGTAAGATTGTTATGGATCCCTGAGGGAACTTGCCGGTGAACCTGCTGCAACACCTGTTCAAAACCCCCCATCCAGTTATTGGGGTGGTTCATCTGTTGCCGCTGCCCACCTCCCCCCGTTGGGGCGGCGACCTGGAGTGGGTGATCGCTCAGGCGGAGCAGGCTGCCACGGCCTTGGCAGCAGGAGGAGTAGATGGGATCCTCGTCGAGAACTTTTACGATGCGCCCTTTGCCAAGGAGCAGGTGGATGCGGCGGTGGTGAGCGCCATGACCGCAGTTGTCCAGCGACTGAAAATGCTGGTCTCCCTGCCCATCGGGATCAACGTCCTGCGCAACGATGGCTACAGCGCCCTAGCCATTGCCGCCTGTGTGGGGGCCCAGTTTATCCGGGTCAATGTCCTCTGCGGGGCGATGGTGACCGACCAGGGCATCATTGAGGGAAATGCCCACCGCCTGCTGCGCTACCGCCGCGAGCTGGGGGCCGACATCAAGATCTTTGCCGATGTGCTGGTGAAGCACGCTCAGCCCCTAAGTCCCATTAGCCTGGAGGCGGCTATCGCCGACACGGTGGAGCGCGGCCTAGCCGATGCCATTGTTCTCTCCGGCTGGGCCACCGGAAAACCGCCTCTTCTGGAAGATTTGAAGCTGGCCCGCCAAGTTGCCCCTCAGGTACCTCTGTTGATTGGCTCAGGGGCCACCGCCGAAAACATCGGCACCCTCATCCGCCACGCGGATGGCGTGATTGTGGCCAGTTCTCTGAAACGGCCGGCCCGTTCCGCCGGCATGCCGGTGGGCTGTGCGGATCCCTTTCCCCTCATCGACCCCATCCGGGTGCGGCAGTTTGTGGAAGCATTGCACCTTGGCCTGGGCGAACAGCCCGCCAATCCGGCTTGCCTGGCCACTCCCAGCTCTAGCTGCAGCTAGACCTCAGGGATAGAATTGGCATTACTTCGTCGTATCAGGGTTTCTCCTCATGTTGTCGGCTGAACTCGAAGGCTGGCAGCCTTCCCCCAGCTTGGTTTCCGCTCCCGTTGGTGGGACGGAGCCCTTGCCCTTGGAGGAAGTTTCGTGGAGCCACGTGCCGGCTCAGGTTCCCTGCATTTGGGTCATCGACGATGACCCGGTGAACGGTCGTTACATCGGCGAAGTCCTCAAAAGCTCCAACTACCGGGTGGAAAGCTGGGAAAGCGGCCAGTTGGCCTGGGAGCACCTGCAGACCCTGGATGAAAGCGAATGGCCGGATTTGATCATCTGCGACTGGGTCATGCCGGGTTTGTCTGGAGTAGAGCTCTGTCGCCGTCTGAAGCACTCCGCTGCCGGCCAGTTTGTCTACTTCCTTTTGCTCACCGCCCGCTCCGAAGTTGAGGATCGGGTGCAGGGGCTGGATGCAGGGGCGGACGAGTTTATCGTTAAGCCGGTCGAGGCTGAGGAGCTGCGGGCCCGGGTACGGGCGGGACTGCGCCTGCAGCGGCTCACCCGAGCTCTGGCCCAGGCCAACCGGCAACTGCGGGCCCGCAACGAGCTGTTGGAGTCTCTGTCTTTGACGGATCCCTTGACTGGAGCCTTGAACCGCCGCGCTCTCGACCAGGCGTTGCCCCATTTACTCAAGCAGGTGGGGCCCCGTGGGCAAGCCCGCTATCGCTATCTCTGCCTGCTGATGATGGATGTGGATTACTTCAAGCAGGTCAACGACACCTACGGCCACTTCATCGGCGACTGCGTGTTGCAGGCCCTTGTTGGGCGGCTGCACAATCAACTGCGTCCCTCCAGCCTGCTCTACCGCTACGGCGGCGAAGAATTTGTCTGCGTCACCCCTGGGCTCAACCCCGCCCACTGCCACCGCTACGCCGAGTCTCTGCGCCGGGCCATCGCCAGCCGGCCAATTGACGTTTCGCCCAAACGCAGCCTGCCTGTCACCATTAGCATTGGCGGGATCGTTATCAGCGAAGATGCCCCCTTAGATCCAGAAACTGCTCTCCAGCGAGCGGACGAGGCCCTCTACCAGGCCAAGCAAGCCGGGCGAAACTGTGTACGCCTCTTCCTGCCATCGCTACTGGAGAACTACTGTCCTCCGCCGGGCTCGAGAGGGTAGCCGGAAGCTGCCGCCAAGGCTTCCAGCGAGCGCAGCCCCACGTAGGTGCGGCCGTTGATGATCCAGGTGGGATAGCTGGTGATCCCTGCTTCTGTGCATGCCTGGGCTTGGGGCGTACCGGGACCGTTGGGGGAGCACTCCACGTAAGGCACTTGGGCAAAGGCCGACCCAAACAGCTCTTTCTGCTCCTGACAATGGGGGCACCAGTAGGCCCCGTACATGGTGCCGCCGATCTGCCGCAGGTGGGCCGCCAACCCTGCCGCCAGGGGGCTGGGGGGAGGAACTTGGTTGGCATACACCCCAATGGTGGTCACCAAGGTGAGAAAGCTCACGAAAATGTAGCTAAAGGCCAGCTTGCCCCAATCCAGCCAGCGGTGGCCCAGCAGGGTTACCGCCCACAGGCCGGCCACCAAGACTATGGCGGTGGTGCAATACAGACAAAATTGCCGCAGCACCCCCACCATCAGGTAGAGCATGTACATTTCAAAGGCGGTCATGGCGGAAACCAGACCAAACAGGGCCGGCCAGCGCCACCGCTTCACCAGCGGGATCCCATCCGGCAGCACCGCCAGCGCCAAGACCCCCAAAAACCCCAGCAGGCCAACTGTTGCCGTCGGGATCCCCAAAAACTCTGCCCAACGGCTGGAGAGCACCAGGTCGCACCCCCCATCCCCCGTGCAGAAAGCGGCAGGCTGATCGGTCAGCTTGGTGTAGGTGAGGTAGGCCGTCAACAGGGATCCCAAGCTGGCCAAGGTTGCCAAGATGGGACGAGCATGGCGCTGCAGCCAGGTCTCTTCTTGGGTTCTGAGTTTGAGGTAGAAGGCCATGGGGTTCTAGAGCGTTCCAGCAGATGGACACCCCCGATTATAGTGGGGCAGCGTTGGCCTCGTCCGTGGGATCCGAGGCAGAAGAGCCGGCTGAGCGCCGCACTTGGGCAGCAAACCTATCCCCCAGTGGCTCCAGCTCCCAAATAGATCCCATCTTGGAGTTGGAAATAGGCCGGTCGCAGATCCCCCAGCGGCGACGAAAGTAGCGGGCCAGATCTTTTTCGGCCAGAGCCAGATACACTGGCCGGCCATGGGGACAAGTGTGGGGATTGGCGGTGCGCTGCCAGGCCTCCAGTAACTGTTGCATCTGCTCCAGGGTAAGGGGGATCCCATTGCGCAGGGCGCCACGACAGGCCACCGCCACTTGAGCTGATTCGAGGTCAGCACAGCGGCTCAGCTCCAGGAGGGATCCCTGAATCTCCTTGGGATCTTCCGACCACAGGGCCAGAGGCAGGCGGCGCACCAGATAGGTGTTGGGGCCAAAGGGTTCCGGCTCCAGCCCTAATTGCTCCAACTGCTCCACGGCTTGGGGGGATAGTCCCTGCAGCATTACAGGCGTCTCCAGTTCTACTGGCTGCCAATGGCGTTGGATGTACTCGTAGCGCACCCGCTCGTGGGCCAGGTGCTGTTCCACCAGCCATAGCCCCTGAGGGTGCTCCGCCAGGATGTAGATTCGGTGCAGTTGGGCCAGGGCCCTAAGAGGGGGCAGGGAGGGAGCCGAGCAAGCGGGAGCAGCAGGAGCTGGGTTGAAAGGAAGATGGGGCTGCCGGCTGGCCTCATAAACCGACTTGGCCTCGCTGGCCCGGATGAGATGCACCGAGCGGCGGCTGGCTTGGCCAGATCCCGATTGGAGAAGAGCATGCAAGTGCTGGCGCAATTGCTCCTGTCGGATCTCCGGATCCTGGAGATAGAGCTCGCTCTTGGCAGGATGGCGATTCCAGTCCACCTGCTCTGGCGGCAAGCGCAGGTGCACCACCACCAGCGGGTAGCGGTGGCGAGGCAAGGCGTGCTGAAAGACTGACTGGATTAGCCGTTGCCACTCCGGCATCTGCACAAAGCGCCCGTTGACGGCCACGCGGATCCAATCGGGGCGGGGGCGATGCCGGCGATCCGGCAAGCCCAGCACCATTTCCCAATCGCTGTCCCCCTCTCGGATCCGTCGGTAGCGCAGATCCGAGGGATCCACCTGCGGTAACACTTGTAGCAGCAGATCTTGCAAAGACTGGCCCGGCCACAGGCTGAGCAACAGTTGCCCCTCCTGGCGCACCTGCCAACTCACCCAAGGATGGGCCAAGGCTGCATTCTGCACCAGTGTCAAGAGCGGGCGAGTCTGGGGCAGGGAGCGGCGGCGCAAGGGCCAATCGGCAAACAAATCCGCCACCGTGACCACCGTTCCCAAAGCCATGGCTGCTGGTTGCCTGTGGGTCAGCTCCCCTTGGCGGTCGTAGGCGGCCAGCCAGCCGTGGGCATCGTCAGCATGGCGGGTCTGAATCGTCAGGGATCCCAAGCGGGCCAGGCTGTGCAGGGCTTCGCCCCGAAACCCCAGGCTACGCCCATCTAACTTGCTGGTGGTGTGGCGGCGAGCCACCTGCTCCAACTCCGAACCTGGGATCCCTTGCCCATTATCGGCCACCCGCACCTGCCAGCGACTGGGCCAAATCTCTACCTGAATGCGGGTGGCCTGAGCATCGAGGGCATTTTCCAGCAACTCCCGTAGGGCCGCCTCCAGCGAGTCAATCACCTCTCCCGCGGCCATCTGGGCGATCCGCTCTGGGTTCAGGGGCTGGATTTTGGACATGGAGTGAGTTGAGAAAGCAGACCCTCTTCCTGCCAGCCTGTCGCCGAAAGGCCAACAGCGTCGAGCTTTAGCTTAGCTCTCTCTCTGTTGCCGGTGGACAGCGCCTTGCTAATAATTTTCATTAACTTCAAGGGCCCTCTCAGGCAAAGTGAAGGATTGCTGCTCTGCCCCCCTACCCGTTGGCAACCGCCAAGAGCTCCGAGAAAAAGAGAGCTGAGTGGGTGGACAGTTAAAGGAAGCCTTAAAATCCCAACCCCAGTCATCAGCCTCTACTAGGATTTAAATAATAAAATTTCTCATTAAGGGGGAGATTATGGCAGCACAGCAAGCTCCGGCCAAAGAGCTGTTTAGAGAGGCCTTTGAGAATCGCTACACCTGGGATAAGGACTTTCCTGGCTACCAAGCTGAGATAGCCTACTTTCCCAAAGAAGGTGACAGCAGCCTCTCCTTCTCAGGAGTTGTGAGTATTGACCGCAACATGAAGATTGATATTGCCGGCGTCGAGGACGAGGAGATCCGCCAGAAAATAAGGGAACAGATGTGGGAAATCATGGTGCATCGCGTTCGTCATTCCTTCGACGAAGAACACGGTGGCCACACCTTTGTCTATGGAGAGCCACAAAATTCAGACATCACTGAAGTTCTTGTTTCGGGCTTATCTTCTACCGATAGGTACTGGGTTCAGGACAAGCACATTCAAAGGGTGCATCGCCATCTTGCCAATCGGACAATTACAGTCTCAGTTCAAGAGTTTTACGATACAGGTGAGGGCTACCTACCCACTCACTACACTGCTGAGTATGGTAGCCCAGGAACCGAAGAAAAAACTCAAGCAAAGATGATCTATGAAGATCGTTATCAAAAAATAGGTCGGTATTGGATTCCAGTTGAGAGAAGAATTTGGGAAGAGCAGGATGGCAAAAAAAGTGCATCGCCTCAGCTTTTCCTCTTCTCAAATATTCGATTTTTCGAATAGCTGGGAAAATAAGTTTTCTCTTTAAAGCAGCAAACCGTCCAGCATCAACCCCCAAGGCCAGGTGGGCTTTCCCCAGTATGCCCATCTGTGTGGGAAAGAGCCAAGCCCCGGCCCTCAAGCAGGGAGAAAACCCCCTCGTGAAGACCAGGGGGTGAAAAGCAGTCTAGTCAGCTAGGTCAGGAGTGGATTAGCCACGGATGGCCGGCGCCACTTCCACCGCCGCCAAGTCCAGCGGGAAGTTGTGCGCATTC
>NZ_JANSIZ010000060.1:0-15953 GCF_047462315.1 Synechococcus sp. H60.2
TTGGTACTGTCGCACCCAGCGGTGTACTGTTCTTTTGGTCACCATGAACCGTTCGGCTACCTGGCGGATAGAGGTCTTACCTGCCTGATAAGCTGCTACAACTCTTTGCCGTAGATCCAAAGAATGGGTTGGCCTCTCTTCCTCCCTCTTAAAACCTGTACCCCATTTTAAATTAACAGACTGTAGGTCGGAAATATCTTGGAGCAATCGCAGTCCCACTCAAGAGATCTCGCGAAGGTGGCGGCGGCGCTCCTCGTATTCGTCGCGGGTAATCAAGCCCTGCTTCAACTGGAGCTCCAACTGCTGCTCGGGATCCCGGACTTCCCGACCTTTCGCGCTGCTCCAGTCCAGCTCGATGAGATCCCGATTGAAGCGAAAATCGAAGTCCTCATTGGTCATGGTAAGCAACCACAGCCCTTCCAGCAGGCAGAGCGCTCGTAGCCCATAGCTGAGGATCTGCAGGGGAATAGAGGGAACCAACACCATCAGCCCCACCAGCAAGTACACCCAGCCCCAGCGCTTGTGGCCCATGTAGAAGCGCTGCAGTCCCGGGATCAGCACCCCCAGCACTGCCAGCCAGCCGGCTGCCTCGCGGACCAAGCGCTGACGTTTTTGAAGAGGGGTATCGGAGCCCTCGCTCTCGGCCATACCCTGCCCCACCTACACGTGCCACCAGGCTAGCGCAGTTTCCCAGGGCTTGGCAGAGGGGGAGGGAACACCAGCGCCTGCCGCGTATACTTGATGGGGGCAGATCGGAGGGCAAAGATGGCAGAGCGGGAGCTAGCCGTAGCAATCTTGGCAGCGGGCAAGGGCACCCGCATGCGGTCGCAATTGCCCAAGGTGCTGCACAAGCTGGGATCCCTGTCTTTGATCGAGCGGCTGCTGCGCACGGTGCTGGCCCTAGCGCCCCAGCGCTGTCTGGTGATTGTGGGTTACGGGCAGGAGCAGGTGCGACAGACCCTGCGGGAGTACCCGGTCGAATTTGTGGAGCAGGCCCAGCAACTGGGCACCGGACACGCGGTGCAGCAACTGTTGCCCGTCCTCGGCGACTTTCAGGGGGATCTGCTGGTGGTCAACGGGGATGTGCCTCTGTTGCGGGTGGAAACCCTGCAGGCGCTGGTGGAACGCCACCGCCAAGTCCAGCCGGATGTGACCTTGCTCTCGGCCCAGGTGGCGGATCCCTATGGCTATGGGCGGGTGTTTTGCGATGCTCAACAGCGGATCCTGGAGTTGGTGGAAGAGCGGGACTGCACCCCGGCCCAACGGCAAAATCGCCGCATCAACAGCGGCGTCTACTGTTTCCATTGGCCGGCCCTGGCCCGGGTGCTGCCGAGTTTGGAGCGGAACAACGCCCAGCAGGAGTACTATCTCACCGACGCGGTTAAACTACTGGAGAAAGCCATTGCCCTAGACGCTGAGGATCCTCAGGAAATCGTTGGCATCAACGACCGCCGCCAACTGGCCCAGGCCCACCAGATTTTGCAGGATCGCCTCAAGGAAGCCTGGATGGAGGCAGGGGTAACTTTTGTGGATCCCGACAGCGTCAGCCTGGAAGAGACGGTGGAATTGGCCCCCGATGTGGTGATCGAAGCCCAGACCCACCTGCGCGGGAGGTGCCGCATCGGGCCGCGTACTCGCTTGGGGCCGGGCAGTTGGATCGACTCCAGCACCATCGGCTCCGATTGCCACATCCTCTACTCGGTGGTCAGCCACAGCCAGATCGGCAACCATGTCTGGATAGGGCCCTATGCCCATATCCGCCCCAATAGCTGCATTGGCGACGGCTGCCGCATTGGCAACTTTGTGGAAGTTAAAAACACTCAGATTGGCTCCCACACCAACGCCGCCCACCTGGCCTACCTAGGTGACGCCAAGCTGGGATCCCAGGTCAACATCGGCGCCGGCACGATCATCGCCAACTACGACGGCCAGCAGAAGCACTTCACAGAAATCGGCGATCGCAGCAAGACCGGCGCCAACTCGGTGCTGGTGGCCCCCCTCAAGGTGGGATCCGATGTCACCATTGCCGCCGGCTCCACCATCCCTGCCCGCTACCCTGTACCCGACGACTGCCTGGTGATTGCCCGTGCCTACCCGGTGGTCAAGCCCGGCTGGCGACCGGGGAGCGCTGCTGCTGCTGGCCGCCAACAGCCTCTACCCACGGGATCCCTCAAGATCTACCCCCTACGCCTGCTGCCCGGCCAAGACCTCAAGCAGGAGCTGGAGCGCTTTGCCCGCCAACAACCTTTGCAGGCAGCCTTTGTCCTCAGTGCTGTTGGCAGCCTCAGCCAAGCCACCCTGCGCCTGGCCGACCAAACAGAGGATCACCTCTTGTCGGAGTGCCTGGAGATCCTGTCCCTGAGCGGATCCCTGTGCCCGGACGGCGTCCATCTTCATCTGGCTGTTGCCGATGCCCAAGGCCGAACTTGGGGAGGGCACCTGCGCCCCGGCTGCCTCATCTACACCACCGCCGAGATTGTCCTTGCCGACAGCCTGGAGTACCGCTTCTCCCGTCAGCCGGATCCGGCCACCGGCTACTTGGAGCTGCACATCCAAAAGGTAGCAGAAGCAACCCCGCCCTCTCCCCAGAGGGCAGATGAGACAGCGGCGGGGATCCCTTCTTGCCCGCCGTGAACCGCGAGCGGCTGTAGATAGACGGTATAATGGCCAACATCTAGCATTGAGTCATCAGCACCTCATTTGGCAATTAAGGGTTGCTGGATAAACTCGGCGATTGGGGGTACCCGGCCATGCCCCGAGTGACCACTGCAGATGAGCTGCTGGCAAACTATGCCGCCGGCGAGCGCAACTTTCAAGAATCCAACCTGGTGGGTGTGGACTTGGTGCGTGCCACCCTGCAGGGGGTGAATCTGAGAGGGGCCAACCTCTCCTTTGGCAAGCTGAGCGGGGTTAACTTGCAGGAGGCGGATCTGCGTGGAGCCGATCTCAGCTCCGCCAACCTGATGGGGGCCAACCTGCGCGGTGCCAACCTTTGGGAAGCCAACCTCATTGGCGCCGATCTCAGCTTTGCCGATTTGCGGGAAGCCAACTTGCACGGGGCCTACCTGTGGGAAGCCAAGCTAACCCGTGCCCAACTGCAGGGATCCGATCTGAGCGCGGCAAAAATAGGCGGAGCGGTGCTGATTGGTGCCGACCTAAGCGGCGCCATCCTGCCCGATGGCACAGTGCAGCCCTGGCCTGCGCCGTCGGCCAGCAAGGCAGAATAGAACTGTTGCGACGGGATCCCTCATGCTGCTGCTGTTCCACTTGGCCTTGACACTGCTGTTGGCTTTGGGAGTGGCAGTCCTGGCCGGACAAAACCCCACCCCTCTGACCGTCTATTTTCTAATGTGGCGCTCGGTGGAGCTCCCCTTGGGGTTTCTCATCGCCGCGGCCATCGGCCTGGGTCTGTTGACGGCGGGGCTAGGCTCTTTGCTTTGGCCGGGGCGCAGCTTCTCCCTGACTGCCCGTCAGCTCCAGGAACGGCTGCAGCAACTGGAAAGGCAAGATCAGCCGCCTCCTGAGAGCGCAATCTCTCGGTAGCTGCCCTGGCTCTTGTGGATCGAGTCTGGGATCCCTTCGGATTTTTGGGGGCTGTCCTGCCGCCGGGGTGACCTACCCACTCAAGACAGGGCGTAAGCTGAGAGAGGATCCCTTTGCTGTTAGCGGTGCACAGACCAAGTGACAACCATGCCTCATTCCCAACCCTCTTCTCCGGCTAGCTCCCCCCAGGATCCGCGTGCCCTGCGCAAGGCTCTGCGCAGCTCCAGCACCTACTTTGCCAAAGGGTTTGAAGAGCACAAGGATCAAGCCCAACGGGAGCTGCAAACCACCTACAAAAGCTCGCTGGTGGAGCAGATCCGCGCCCAGTCCTACTGCTATCGGCAGGGGGATATCACCATCCATCTGGCCAAGGCGTTTGGCTTCTGCTGGGGTGTGGAGCGGGCGGTGGAATATGCCTACGAAGCGCGGCGCCGCTTTCCGGATCGGCAGATCTGGATCACCAACGAGATCATCCACAACCCTCTGGTCAACCGCCACCTACAGGAGATGGGGATCCGCTTTGTGGAGAAAGGCCCGGATGGCAAAAAGGACTTCTCCCAGATCCGGCCCGAGGACGTGGTGATCTGGCCTGCCTTTGGGGCCAGCGTATCGGAGATGGAGTTTTTCCGGTCGCAGGGCAACGAGATCGTCGATACCACCTGCCCCTGGGTGTCCCGCGTGTGGAACCAGGTGGACAAACACCGCGCCGCCCAATTCACCTCTGTCATCCACGGCAAGTACAACCACGAAGAAACCGTAGCCACCAGCTCTTTTGCCGAGAAATATCTGGTGGTGCTGAACCTGGAAGAAGCGCAATGGGTCGCCCGCTACATTTTGGAAGGCGGAGATGCGGCAGAATTTCGGCGGCGCTTCGGCAAGGCCACGTCTCCCGGCTTCGATCCGGATCGGGATCTGGAGCGGATTGGCATTGCCAACCAAACCACGATGCTGGAGGGGGAAACGCGCGCCATTGCCAAGCTGTTTGAGACCACGATGCTGCGCAAATATGGCCCCCAGGAGCTGGATAACCACTTCATGAGCTTCAACACCATCTGCAACGCCACCCAAGAACGGCAGGATGCCATGTTTGAGCTGCTGGAGCGGCCCTTGGACGTGGTGGTGGTAATCGGCGGGTTCAATTCCTCCAATACCACTCACCTGCAGGAAATTGCCCTGGCCAAGGGGCTGCCCTCTTTCCACATCGATGGCCCCGACTGCATCCAGCCCCCCAACTGCATCCGCCACAAGCCCCTCCACCAAGACCCAATTGTTACCGAGGGTTGGTTGCCCGATGGGCCGGTGCAGATCGGCATCACCTCCGGTGCCTCTACCCCAGACCGGGTGGTAGAAGAGGTGATTCTGCGCATCTTTGCCCTGCGTGAACAGCAGCAGATCCCTGCCTGATGGATTGCCAGGACAAGGCTGGGATCCGCTTCCTCTCCCTCCTAGGGCCACTTGGGCGTGCTCACCACACTTTTCCAGGTTTATCTCCCCCTCTTGGGCTGGACACTGCTGGGGTTTCTCCTGCAAAGGAGGCTGCCCCCTACTTGGAGCCGCTGGCTGTCTCCCCATGCGCTGGGCCGCTTCATGTTTTGGGTAGGGGTGCCCCTGGGCACAATTGGATTTATGCGGGGGGTAGATCTCTCCGGCCAGATCTGGGTGGCCCCGTTGGTCTGCTGGCTGGCAACCGGGCTAGGATTTGCCCTGGCCAACGCCTGGCTAAGATGGCAACACCACGCCTGGCAGGGGAACAAAGATGGGGATCCCTGGCTTTGGAGCAGGGGGCGGCGCGGCAGCTTCTATCTGACAGCCACCCTGGGAAATACGGGTTATTTGGGTTACCCCATCTGCTTGGCGGTGGCCGGGAGCGCCTACTTTGGCTGGGCCCTGTTTTACGACCTGTTGGGCACGCTCTTTACAGCCTACGGGCTGGGGGTTTGGGTGGCCAGCCACCACAGCCCCTCCCACCCTCCTCCCTGGCAGGCAGCGACTCGACTGCTGAGCAGCCCCACCCTGTGGGCCTTCTTTGTCGGCCTAGCTCTAGCTCGCCAACCCCTGCCGGGGTGGCTCTCTCAAGGATTGGTTGCCTTCGCCTGGAGCACGATTCCCCTCAGCCTGCTGCTCCTCGGGATCCGACTGGCCCAAGTAAAACGCTGGGGATCCTTTCGCCCTGCCGCCGTGGCTCTCCTCATCAAAATTGTGATTGTCCCTCTCTTGGTTGGCCTGGGGTTAACCTTGACTCCCTATCCCCCCTTGGCCAAGCTGGTGCTAACTTTGCAGGCTGGCATGCCCCCTGCTATTGCCACCCTGGTGCTCACGGAAGAATACGACTTGGATCGGGAGCTTACTGTAACGGCCCTGGCCGTAGGCTACTTGGCAGCTTTGTTTACCCTGCCCCTTTGGCTGGGGTTATGGGGATCCTAGTAGGCCAGGTGAGAGAGGGTTTGCTCGAGGTAGCAATGTACCAAACGATCCAGCTCAGACTCCTGGCTGGGCAGTTCCCGTCCTTGGAGCCATCCTCGGAAGCCCGAGCTTTCCACAATGGCCTGGCGCAACGGCTTCCAAACTGCTTGGGCGCGCCGTTCTGTATCGGGGCTGAGAGCAGGACTGGTCATGATTTCTGAGGAGGAAGCTGAGAGTAGACTGAACTCAGAATAGCCCGGATCCCCGTTGGCTTTGGCTTCCTAGGATACAAATCTGCCTATCTCTCTCCCCTCTCCCTGAGGAAGAGGGGCTGAAGGCAAGGCCAAGAAGCCCAGGGATCCCTAAACGAACAATTGGCTGCGCTGCTGGATGCGCAGGGTTGGTCCCAAGGCATTGAGGAGGGCAACGCCATAGCTGCGGGCAACGATGCGGCTATCCAAAATCGCCACCCAGCGGGTGGGCAAGCCGGAGGCTTCATCTGCTTCTGCGCCTTGCCGCAGAGGGGCGACAGCCCGCTGCAATTGGCTGGCCGCCACTGGCAAGAGGTATTGGCGGAACCAGTCCTGCTGGGTGCGCTGCAGATACTGCACCCGTCCGGCCACTCTTGGATCCTCCATCGAGGGAAAAGGCAGAGTGGCAATCGCCAGCAGCTCTGGACAGGGTAGGCTGGCCTTGTGCTGCAACCAGTAGGGCCAGTCGCAGACCAAAATGCCCTTTTCTCCGGGAAATAGGCTGTTTACCCGTACCCGCGAGCCAAATTCGGCAGCCAAAGCAGCCCCCACCTGTACCTGCAGAGGTTGATCCGACACCAGCACCACCACAAAGCCCTGCACCTGCGGGATCAGGCTCCTTAGCTCCTGCAACAGGTGCTCCCGAAAGAGGGGGCTGTTGGGCAAGGGCAGCCGCGGCAAGTAGAGGGAAAGGCTCGGCAAAGGCTCCCCGCCGGAACGGATCCAATCCTCGCCTGAGCTGAAGCGCAAGGGTGTCAGATCTGGCAAGCCCAGGCGCCAACGATAGGCCTCCGCCTGCCGATCCAGATCCAGGGCCTCGCCGATGATCACCACCGGCTGAGTGGCCCAGATGGGCGCCAGCCACTCGTGTAGAGCTGCCGGGCTGTGGTGAAGGGTGAGGCGACCAGTCTCGCGGTCAGTTTCTGCCCACCAAACCCAGCGGGAGGTGGGATCCCCCTCGGCGCTAAGCCTGCAGCGGATTTGATCCCAAGGATCTGGCAGCCAGCCGGCGTAGCCTACCACCAGAGACAGCGCTGCCTCCAGGTGAACCTGTTCATCCGCCTGGAGCAGGCAGCGGGAAAGCGGTCGCCGCAAAAGCTGCAGGGCCAAATTCACCTGGGCCTGGGAAAGCCGCTCCGCCTCGGCAGGGAAGATCTGCCGGAGCTGCTGCCAGTGACTGGCTTCCAGGGTGACCGTCAGCGCCTGGTAGGCCCAATCTTCCAGGTCTTCGGCTCCGTCTAGGATCAGAGGGATCCCGGTCGGTACCTCGGCTCCCCTTAGGCGAGCCCGCAGCCAATCCAGGGGATCTACCAACAGCAGCCCCTGAAAATCGGGATCTGGCCAACGGTCTTTTTGCAGGACGGGCTTGTGCAACTGCAGGGTCTGCCGGAGCCAAGGGATCTCTTCTCCCAAGATTTGCGCCTGCACGGGCACCGTGGCACAGAGCAACGTGGCATGCGGCCACATCAAGGCTGGCAGCAGATAGCTGAGGCGGTGCTGGCCCCCAGCAGGCACTTGGATCAAGGTGCTGCGACCCAACCGCAATCCCCGGGCCACCATGCGGGCCATCGTCAACTGATGGGGCCACACGGCTTCGGGAGACTGCCGCAAAAGCTGTCGCAACTGTTGGTGAACCTCAACCTCGATCACAGTCAGTACACCAAGGATCTGCCACAGACGCTAGGGTAAACTAGCCTATTCTAGGGTAGGGAAGAAAACCAAAGAGCACCCCTGGGGTGAGCGATGTCTGTTATTTCTGCTGTTCACACCACCTTGACCACGCAAGAGCAAGCCGCCGCGCAGAGGGGATCCCTGCTTTTGGATCGCTCTGAATGGGGTCGCCTACGCCTGCAGGGATCCCCCGGCTTGGACTATTTGCACAGCCAGAGCACCCAGAATCTTAAGGCCCTTGCTCCCGGCCAAGGGGCGGATACGGTTTTCGTTAGCCCCGCAGCAGGGATCCTCGATCTGGCCACGGTGTATGTGGAAGAAGAGGCTTCCTGGATCTGGACTTCGCCGCAGCGGCGCAGCCTGCTGATGCAGAGCCTGGGGCGTATGTTGCCCTTTGTGCGGGGGGCCCAGCTAGCCGATGCGACTGACCAGACCTTTGCCTTTGGGCTAATTGGCCCCCAGAGCCAGGCTCTTCTGGAGAAGGTGGTGGCTGCAGAAGAGATCCCGACAAAACTGTACGAACACCGCCAGGTGGCGATTCAGGGGATCCCTGTCCATTTGGCCTGTGGCAGCGGCCTTGCCCAGCCGGGATTTACCCTCTGGGGCAACCTAGAGCACAAAGCCGCCCTTGCCGACTGCCTGCTGCAAGCTGGAGCGGAGCTGGCCTCACCTGAACTTTGGGAAGCCCTGCGCCTGGAGGCCGGTCGCCCCGCCGCCGACCGCGAGCTAACCCCCGACTACAACCCTCTGGAAGCCGGCCTATGGCACGCCATTTCCCTCTCCAAAGGGTGTTACATTGGCCAGGAAGTCTTGGCCAAGCAGGTAACCTACCGGCGCATCCGCCAAACCCTCTGGGGGATCCGCCTCCAGGGCGAGGCTCAGCCCGGTGCCGACATCGTGCGGCAAGGAGAAAAGATTGGTGTGTTGACCAGCGCTGGTTCCACCTCCCAAGGCTACTGGGGCTTGGGCTATGTGCGCACCAAGTTCGAGCCGGCTGAAGGGTGGGAGGTGGAAGTCGGTTCTGTAGCAGGGATCCTCACCCGCCCGCCCTTTTTGAGCTTTCCGCCTGTTGTTTGAGGTAGATCTCAGCTCCCTAGAGATCGAAATGGCGGCGAAAGCGGGGATCCCACCTGTCCTTTTTGCGCTGATTACAGACTTTGCACAGGGTTTGCAAGTTGCTGATGTCGTTGCTGCCGCCCTGGGCAAGGGGGACGATGTGATCAACCTGAAGCTGCACCTCTGGGGGCGATTTGCCACAACTGCGGCAGCGGAAGCCATCCCTTTGGAAGACATACTCCCGCACAGATGCTGGGATCGGGATCCTCTCACCAGGTTTTTTCTCCTTCATTCACTACTCACCTGTAGCGCGAAAAATATCTAGATTCTCTTCAGAATTTCGGGATGGACTATCGGGAGTAAACTCGAGACAAACTTTAAGGGATATCTTGCCCTCAGCCCAATCCTTTCTAGGTTGTAAGATTCGGGATTTTACTCCCTCTACTAAAGCTCTAATTTCTATGTGAACCTTTTTTGAGTGAAGGTGTCTATTTGTTAGTGCAATATCTGCAAGAAGGTAATCAATAATTGCACTGTGCAAAACACTAGGAAGATAGATTTGGTCGCCAATCGCAACGGCAGTTTCTTTATCATCTGCTTTGAGAAGTATCGAGTCAAGCATGTCTTGTTTCCTAGTGCTAACAGACCTGGCTAATCGGCATCCTTTCGAAGGTCATCCAGAGAAGATCCATCGCTTGCTGATCCTGGATCTTCTGGCTCAAACTCAACTATTAGCCTTACCCTAACTCTGCCATCAACCCATGGCAAGCTAGGACGTAAAAGTTTAGCAGGGATCCCTCTCGCATCAGTTATTTTGCCAAAATTAACCAAGCCATAGTTAAATGAAATGTTTCTGGCTCTAAGTTTGTCAGATAAACGAGATCCAAAGTTATCATAAGCACTTTCCAAGCAAGCCTCAATAAACTCTTTTGAGTAGATCAGGCGTCCTCCTATATCAACGACGGTGTTTGGAGAAGCATCTATCTCGACAAAGCGATCCTGAGGTTGATCGTTGCTTGACACTGACCCAGCCTCCTAATGCATCCCGCTAACTTAAGCTACTCCTTGTCTGTGCGAAGGTCATCCAGAGAAGATCCATCGCTACTCTCTGAGCCCGTACGCTCTGGCTCAAACTCTACAGTGATCCGCAATCTGACCCTGCCTTTCTCCCACTCCTTCTTACCCGGCACCAAGAGCTGACAGGTCAGGCCCTGATCAAACCACTTGGTTTCTTGCAGTAGCTTTTCTTCGGGTTTAGGGGCAAGAAGGCTACTGGCAATACTAATCAGGTTTTCCGGTGGGAGGATCCCCGAGGATCTCAAGGCTGCAATAAACAAGCGATTGAGCTCTTCCTTTTTGGCCAAATCCTCTTGGGCAGCTTTGACCAGGCTAGCAACCTTGAAAGTTTTCTCCCCTACAGAGAGGATCCCTTCTAAGTATTGCTGCAAGGGCAGGGACTTAGGCAACAAAACTTCACCTCCTCAAATAGTAGGGAGAAACAAACTGCTTTATCTCAGATCGTCAAGTATGCTGTCCAGCTCGGGGAAAATCTTACCTAAGTCAGAGATCTCATCACTCGGCTCACTTTCGCTCGCTGGCTGCTCGGAAGAACCTGCTGAGCTGTCAGCTAATTCACCGGTCGAAGAAGGTTTCAGTAAAGAAATCGAGGGCAAAAGTTCACGACCTAGGCCCATAGCCTGTAAGCATAGGTTAATCCCAGAAACGGCTTGGTTGTAGCTATCGATCTTTGCTTCTAGATCCCTTAGACGCTGTTGGTTTAAGGTAATTCTTTCTTCTGCTTCCTTTCTAAGTGTCGCTTCCATAAATTGCTTTGCTTCGGGATACTTTTGCAGAATTTCATCAGCCACTTCCTTAGCAACGGGCAAGAGCTGAGTCTTGAGGGTATTGTTGGTTTCTTGCCGGAAGTTAGAGCGTATTGTCTGGCTGACTTTGGGCTCAAAGTCAAGCTTCAGCAATTGCCGGATCCCCGGCTCCGCATCTCGAATAGCGGAAATATCGTAGGACTGAGATGTTTGCTTTAAAACTTCCCGGAACTGGTAAATGGAGAAAGTGCCCTCGTCATAGAAGCGAGGACTTTCTCTTAGATACCGATCGCACTCTTTTCGAGCGCCGCTGACTAATGCAGTGCAAACTTTTTCCTTAACCTCTAGTAGTTTTTTCTCTAGATCACCGTCGGATCCCAGTAGGCGAAACAACTGCTTGTAGTAGTCTGAACTGCGTACCCGATCAATAATCCGCCGGAAGGAGTTCTCCACAACTGTGGTGGCAGACTCGACCAGTATATCCTCTAGGTGATTTGATAGGTAGTAAAGAGCCTCAACCAGCACAGCCAAAAAGGGAGCCGTGGAGTTACGGTGGTGGATGCGGACAGCTTGGCTATAGGCACTATCTATTGAGAATGTGTCCAGAAGCTCATCCAGCCTACGCACCATCTTGGCCTGCAGCCTTCGGAAGTCATACTCAAACTCTTTATCCGTTCCGTCAATAATTTCGTTAACCATAGTTTGAATATGTTCATCGAACTCTTGACCAATCCTATTCAACTGCTGATTAATAAGCATTAACTCATGGGCAATCATGCTATCAACTTCTCTAGGCTGGCTGTCTAGGTCTCTATAAAGATCTAGGTAGGACTTTCTGAGCTCAATACACAGAGGCTGCAGGTCATCGGCAAGAGCTATAAACAACTGCGGGCGCTTTTCTTCCTTCAAATAGCGAGTAATCCCACTGAGAAATTCTTCTATGCCGCTATCTTTGATCATGTACTCAATCAAGGGCTTGCCCCACTCGCTTAGAATTCGAACGTAGTTATCGATAGGAGTCTCATAGCCGTGCACCGAAGGGCGGAAGGGGGATCCCACAAGCCTGCCTGAGGAGCTACAGTACTTGACAAATTCGCTAATAAATTGAGGTGTCTGCTCTCTGCCACCTAGCTCTTTTATACTTTCTGCAAAAATGGTATCCAGACCAAACCTTGTTTCTCGAGTCGTTTCCCTGATCTGCGAGCCGTAGAAGCCAAGCAGGGCACTAGTTTTAAATAGGCGAGCTTGACGAAACTGCTGGTCAATGATGGTCTCTAATCTCTGCCTTAGCTGGGAGTTGTACCAAGTTTCATCAATGCGATTGAACACATAAAAAACTCGATCGCGAATACTTTCGCTACTTTGGATGTGCTCAATGAGTTCTGTTTCTTCTTTAGTCAGCTCACCTGTTGTAGCACACTTGAGGACACAGACAACTGCGGAAGTGTTTGGATCGGCAATTTTTTGATAGGTGCGCTCGGCATCCGCTTTAACCGGAGCATCAATTCCAGGGGTATCGACAATAACGTTTCCGTCTTCTAATAGAGGATGATGGCAGTAGTACTCAATCTTCCGCAGAACTGCACTATTGGCACCGCGCCGCGCAAAGCTGGCCGCTTCTCTTAGGTTGCCAAGGTTAAGCTGTTCCATCGAAAATACTCTGTTTTCGGTTGGGTGAATTCTGGCGCGGTTTTGCTGGAAACCTTCAATTAATAAGCGCAGCGCATCTGCCTGCTTTGCTCGTTCCGACTTACTTTTGCCGCCCTCCTGCTGAACAATGGCCTCAGCCTGCTCTTTTAGGCGATTGAGGGTGACTTCCTCTAGGTTGTTGCCGCTGGGTAGGGTCAAGCCTAAGCGAGTGCAGAAGGCAGCCATCTGTTCCTGCACCTGCCGCTCGCTGAGGAAGGTGAGTACTACCCTCTCGGCGTCAGGCTCTGCATAGGAGATGTAGCACTCTGTCCCTGTGGCGTGTCCTTCGGCGCTATAGAGAAGCTCCCTTTCCAACAAGGCGTTGATCAGCATCGACTTGCCAGCGCTAAAAGCACCGGCAAAGACAATCTCAAAAGTTGGGGAAATAGCCTTGCTCAGTGAAGCCTGAACTCGGGTTGTATCTTGCTTCCCCGAAAGCGTGGGATCCTGCTGCCAAAGGTTTAGAATCGTTTCAACATGCTCCCGTAAGTTCTCACACTGAGGCAAGAGTTGCACAGCCATCTCAGGGATCTCCGCTAGGGCTGGGGAGATTATAACGCCCTCAGCCTCGGGCGTGAGATCCCTATACTACTTTTCTTCCGACGGGGCCCTAGCTTGCTAGGGCAAAGAGGTCACTCCACTCCCGCCTGGGAACGCCGGGCTTAGCGATGATCTCGAAGATGCGGTTTTTTGCTGCCGGCTGGAACAGGCTTTCAACAGCCACTTGAGCTACCTTGAGGCGAGGGATGCTGCCCTCAAAGAGAGTGTCAGCCTGGGAGAGGACAATGCCATCCTCGTTGTCCTGGTTTTTCAGGCCCCCTGGCCGAATGATGGTGTAGGTGAGGCCGCTGTTTTGCAAGTATTCTTCGGCTCGTTTTTTCCACACCAAGATCAGCCAAAACAGGTTGAGGGGATGGAACAACTGGGACACGCACAGAGAAGAAATCAAAACAAAGTGTTGGATCCCTTGGGCTTTGGCCACATCCACTAAGTTCTTGGTGCCTTCATAATCCACTCGGTAAGGCAGAAAGGGATCCCAACTGGGCCTAGCCCCTGTAGCACAGAGCACTACCGTACATCCCTCCATGCCGGCCCTTAGCGTGGCCGGGTCCAGCACATCTCCCACCACCACTTCCGCTTCGGGGGGAAGAACCTGTGCGGCCAGCTCGCGGCTGCGCACCAGCGCCCGTACCGGGATGCCGCGGCCCACCAACTCTTTGACGATGCGCCGCCCCGTTTCTCCCGTAGCCCCTGCAACAAAAGCCTTCATCTTCTCCCTTTGCCTTGGTTGGCTGTAGTTGTACCAGCTCTTGGGTTGGCCCTGCCAGAACCATTATCCAATCCGCCCAGAGCGGAATGGTAGGGATCCCAAAGCGCAACGAATAGCCCCAACCTGCTGGTGAAGCAAGTTACGGGGGAGTAGCCGGTGGACTTCTATTGAAGTGGCTTGGCTACATCTCCCACCTTAAAGCCAGAGCCGCTGAGAATGCGGCCCACACTGGATCCCTGATCCACCTCTGTCAGTTGAATTTGGCCAGCTGGCTCGGTCAATTTGCGTAGGACTGCTCCTGTGGCCGGATCCTTAACCTCGCGAACGACGCGCTCCACAGAAAGGATCAATCCCACGCGATAGCCGTCGCGGCTGCCCTTGTTCAAGATCACCTGATTGCCGTAGACATCCGCCACCAAGGCATCCACCGTCGGCAAAGAGCGGGGCTGGGCTGCCAAGCGACTGGCAAAACCGGCCAACTGCTGGGCAATTTGCTCCACCGCCTGCTGGCTGGCCAAAACCAGCAGCTTTTCTTCGTTGCTGGTGGCGGATCCCCCGCCAAAGCCGGCAACCGTGACCGTGCTATCCGACTGGCTGGCGTTGCCCCGGCCCTCGACCACGGCCAAGATCTCGGCCGTGCTGGTGCTCACCAGGCGGGCATTGAGCTGCACGTTGGCATCGGCATCCACCGACTCGGCCCCCACCGCCAGCGGAAAGCTGCCGAAGGGGGTTAAGACCGGCGCCCCACCGCCGGAACGGCGCACCGACACATCGAACTGGGTAACACTGCCGAGGATCACTGCATCGACCCCGAGGATCCGGCCCACCTGAGCGGCGGTGTTGGCATCCAACCGCCCTGATAGCCCCAAGTTCTGCTCGGCCAAGATCGCGTCCAGCCGCGAGCGCTCGATAACAGAAAAAGTGCCATCTCTCACCAGCCGATCCACCAGCAGATCGCTCACCCCCCGGGAAGCCTCGCGCAGGCTGTAGGAATTGCTGAGGCTGCTGAAATCAAAATCCAAAACCGCAACGCGCGGGCGAGTGCTGGGTTGAGGCGCTTGTCCTACCTGGCTGGGGGCAGAGAGATTGCAGCGAAGGTCTTGGGGAAACTTCTGGCACAGCTCCGGATTGGTGGATTGGGCAGCCACTGGGATCCCCGTCCAACCCAAGCTCAGCAGCGGGATCCCGAACAACAAGATGGAAGAGAGGTTGCGCATGATTGAGCGATCTCCTGGATCGAGGAGGTGGCCACAGTCCATTCTTAGCTTGCACCCAAAAGAGCTTCCGGGGGAGGATGACCAATGTCGCCTGGCCGCCTGTTCCAGAAGATGTCCTATACTCTACCGACTTCGAGGCCTTTGGGAAAAGGGATGAAGAGGGTTTGCACAGAGGAGTTGACAGATCTCAACAGTTAAGGTTGGGCAGAGACGCTCGCCCTTTGTAAGTTGCCGGAAAAGCTTGACCCAATTGGGCCAGGTTCAGAACGGGATCGAGCGTGCAAGCCCAGTGCTAGCCTAGTAAAGCTGTGTTTTTGTACAAGCTATGCCTGTTCCCAAGAAGAAAACCTCCAAAGCCCGCAGTCGCAGGCGGTATGCTGTCTGGCTGGGCAAAGCCAAGCTGCAGGCCCAGCGGGCGATGACCATTGGGCGCGCCATTCTCAGCGGTCGCAACACCGGCTTCTACTACCCCAAAGCCAAGTCCGAAGAAGAGGAGGGAGAAGAATAAAGCCCGGCAGCAGGGATCCCCATAGCCAGAAGAGTGGTTTACATTGGGGTCAGGCTCTCTTGAGAGCTGTTCTGCTGCCTCCCGGTCTTGGTTGTTTAGCGACTGGCATGCGCTCGTTGACCTCTCTTACCTACTACCAGCGGCTGGGCCTGTCTCCAGGGGCATCTCCTGAGGCCATTCGGCGGGCCTACCGGCAGTTGAGCAAACGCTACCATCCCGACACTTCTCCTCTGGCGCCAGAGGTGGCGATTCGTTGCTTCCAAGAACTCCAGGAAGCCTACCTTGTCCTCAGCAACCCGGCGAAACGGGCCATCTACGATGCCAGCCTGCGGGCGGTGACGGTCGAAACGGGATCCCTCAACGGGAGGGGATCCCTTCATACGGATTCTCTCGAGCTGCGCATGGAAACCCGGCCTCTCTCGGCGGGCGAGCTCTGTGCCCTGCTGCTGATGGGATCCACCTTCGTGGCGTGTTTGGTGTTGGCGGTTGCTTTGGCCTGGCTACGGGAGGGAGGGGTGGGCT